>NZ_JBXASF010000007.1:0-252710 GCF_058809015.1 Caulobacter sp. GW821-FHT11A05
GGCATCGTCGTCGCCTTGCTGCGCACCGGCCAGACTTGGCAACCAAACTACCAAGCCTAAACACAGTTGCTCATCCGTCGGCTTCGCCGACACCTTCTCCCACGAGGGGAGAAGGGCGCCCCGAGGCGAACTCACAAACGTCCGATTGTCCCACGCAAAGGGACGGACCGCTGGTCGGGCGGGACGAGCCGTTCTGGCCCCGGTCGCCGGCCGCCGGCAGCATCGGGGCCTGTTCGACGCGATGGAGCCTGGGCCTTGAAACGACTGTTGATCGCCACGCTGTTGCTGGCCGCCACCTTGGCGGAAACCGCCGCCGCCAGCGTGATCACCACCTCCGGCCGGGTGGAGGGGCGACAGGAAGACGGTCTGACCGTCTATCGCGGCCTGCCGTTCGCCGCGCCGCCGGTGGGTCCGCTGCGCTGGCGCGCGCCCCGGCCGGCGCCGGCCTGGACCGGGGTGCGCCGCGCCGCCGCCTTCGCGCCCGCCTGTCCGCAGACCGGCGTCTCGATGCCGGGCGAAGCGGCGACCGCGACCAGCGAGGATTGCCTCTATCTCAACATCTGGACCCCCGCCCGGTCGGCCAAGGAACGGCTGCCCGTGCTGGTCTGGATCCACGGCGGGGGGTTCAGCAACGGCGCCACCGCCCTGCCCCTCTATGCCGGCGACCGGCTGGCGCGGCGCGGGGTGGTGGTGGTGAGCATCGCCTATCGGCTGGGGCCGCTGGGCTTCCTGGCCCATCCGGAGCTGACCGCCGAGTCCGGCCACGCCAGCTCCGGCAACTACGGCCTGCAGGACCAGGTCGCCGCCCTGGCCTGGGTGCGGGACAACATCGCCGCCTTCGGGGGCGATCCTGGCAAGGTGACCATCGCCGGCCAGTCGGCGGGGGCGATGTCGGTCAGCATCCTGATGGCCTCGCCCCAGGCCCGGGGCCTGTTCCACCGGGCCATCGGCCAGAGCGGCGGCTTCTTCGAGCCGGTCGAACTGGCGCCGCAATACCGCCTGGCCCGGGCCGAGCAGGACGGCGTCGCCTATGGCGCCTCGGTCGGGGCCAGCTCCCTGGCCCAGCTTCGGGCCCTGCCGGCGGAGGCGCTGCTCGGCGGCAGGGCCGGGCAGGTCTCGCATCCGGTCATCGAGCCCTGGCTGCTGCCCGCCTCGCCCTACGAGGTCTTCGCCGCCGGCCGGCAGAACGACGCGCCGCTGCTGGTCGGTTACAACGCCGAGGAGGCCCGGTCGCTGACCGACGTCAGCCAGGTCACCGCCGCCAGCTTCGCCGCCGACCTGGCCGCCCGCTGGGGACCGCTGCCGCCGCCTCTGGTCGCCGCCTACCCGTTCACGACCGATGCGGAGGCCCGCGCCGCGCGGCTGGCCTTCGAGCGGGACCTGCGGTTCGGCTGGGACATGTGGGCCTGGGCGCGGCTGCAGAGCCATTCCGGCCGCCGGCCGGCCTGGCTGTACCAGTTCACCCTGGCGCCGCCCTTCCCGGCGGGGTCGCCCCAGACCGACTGGCGAGCCGGCCACTTCGTCGAGCTCTGGTACATGTTCGGGCAGGTCGAGCGCGAACCCTGGGCCCGGCCGGTCGACCGGAACCTGTCGGAGGCCATGACCGGCTACTGGAGCAACTTCGCCCGCGACGGCGATCCCAACGGCCCCGGCCTGCCGTCCTGGCCGGTCTACAGCGGGCGCGGGTCGGAGGTGCTGCAGCTGGGCGAGGCGATCACCCTCGGCGGGGTTCCAGACCCCGAGGGGCTGGCCACCTTCGACGCCGTCTACGGCCAGCTTCGCGGGTCCTGAGCGCGTTACGGCCGAGGCGCATCCGGGGCGTCGCGCAGCTTGCGCATCAGGTGGCTGGCGCGGCGGTAGCAGGTGATGATGCTGCCCAGGGCGATGACCGCCAGCCCGCCCAGGATGACCTGGCCCGTGCCGCCCCACAGCGGCTCGAAGGCGGCGATGAGGCAAGTGAGGGTCAGCACGAACATGCGGTGCGGCTTGGCCATCGGGCCGCTGAAGTCGGCGGCATACCCCAGGCCCCGGCCCAGCTCGCGGACATAGGCGGTCAGCACCGCCAGCACGGCGGCCAGCCAGCCCAGCCATTCGCCGGCCGGCAGCTTGATGGCCGCGCAGTAGCCGGCGGCGACGATGAACAGGATGTCGGCGATGCGGTCGGGCAGCTCGTTCCACACCGGACCGGTGGGCGAGGCCATGCCGTGCTCCACCGCCACCATGCCGTCGATCATGTTGCACAGCAGGCGCAACTGGACGCAGACCGCCGCCAGGATGAGGGCGATGCCCCGGCCGACGCCACCGCCGTCGTCGGTGCCGGCCAGCAGCATCAGGGCGGCGCCGAGGGCGGCGAAGACGACGCTGATCGCCGAGATATGGTTGGGCCGCACGCGGGCCTTGCCGAGGGCCCGGGCCAGGCCGACGGCCCAGCCCTTGGAGCGGGTCTTCAGGGGGCGGCGGTTGTCGAGCTCGGTCATGGGGTCTGCGTCCGGCGGCCGCGGACCAGCGCCGCATTGTAGATGAAGGCGTAGAGGGTCGAGAGGCTCCACGGAAAGGCGATGGTGGCGACCAGTTCCGGCGTGCCGATCATCCTGTGGACGAGGGTGAGGGTGGCGAGGACGGCGCTGGCGGTGACGACCGGCGGCAGGACGAAGGCGACAGGCCCGGAAAAGCGGCCGTCCATCCACTCCAGGGCCCGCTTGATGACGCCGGTGAGCAGGGCGCTGATCACGCCTTGGGCGAGGGCCGGCAGCCAGGCGGCGGCCAGTCCGTGGTTGCGATTGGCGAACAGGGCCCAGCCGCCCATCAACAGGAAGCCGAAGGCCATGTGGACCAGGCTGGACTTCATCAGGCGCTGGATCATGGGCCCTCTCCCGTCCCGGACCGTGGGGGCGCCTGCCCGGTGGGTCAAGTCTCGAAGCGGCGGAGTATTTTACCACGGAGGGAGCGGCCGCAAGACCTGAAATTCACTTAATGCATTGTTTTATCAATATTATTTCGTCGGTACTGAGACTGGAAAACACCGGTCCGGCATGCGGATTGTATGGGGGTGGCGTTGTGGAAACGACGGGGTCGCATGGGGGGTGAATCTGTGGCCCGAAGGCGGAGGTCGGTTAGCGGCGAAAGGCCGCTAACCGCCCCTGAGAATTTTACCCGGCGGAAATGGCCTGGGCTTCGACGAGGCCGCGGCGGCGGGCGGCCACCCGGGCGAAGGCCTCGTGGTAGCGGGGGTTCTCGGTGCCCATCCAGCGGTCCCACCAGGTGAAGTAGAGGCCGAAATTATAGCCGGCCTGGGAGTGGTGCAGGTCGTGGTGGGTGACGGTGGTCATCCAATCAAACATCGGCCGGCCGTCGCGACGGGCCGGGAACAGCTCGTAGCCCGAGTGGCCGATCACGTTGCGGGCGATCTGGTGGATCATGAACAGGCCGAAGGCCGGCCAGCTGACCGGGACCAGCAGCAGCCAGAGCGGGCTGAAGGCGGCCATCAGCGCCGCTTCGCCGAGGTCGAAGCTGTAGGCGGTGAAGGGGGTGGGGTTGTTGGAGCGGTGGTGACGGCGGTGGAAGGCGCGGAACAGCCGGGGCCGGTGCAGGGTGCGGTGGACCCAGTAGAAGTAGGCGTCATGGGCCAGGATGGTCAGGACCAGGGAGGCGGCGGTCCAGATGAGGGGCGGCGTCTCGCGGAAGGCCTCGCCCCAGAGCAGGCCGGCCTTGTGCAGGCCGACGGTGATCAGGGCGACGGTCGAGAAGACGGCGACCGAGCGGATCGAGCAGAGCAGCTCGACAAGGTGCTGCAGGGCCGGCGGACGGCCCTCGCGGATCTTCCAGGTCTTCAGGACCGGGGCCAGGAGGACGCAGAGGATGAGCCAGGCCAGCGGCGCGGCGACGATGTAGCGGGTCAGGTCGCCCTGGAAGCCGGAGAGCCAGGCGCGGCCGATCGAGAGCAGGGATTCGGGGAGGGTCATGAGGCGGTCTCGCGGTGGATGCCGGGGGACCGTGGCTGGCGTGGGGGGCCGGGTGCTTCCTTCGAGGCTCGGCGCCTTGTCTGTTTTGAATTCAGCGAGGGTTTTTCAGTTTCAGCGATCCCCCTCCCCCCGACTACCCCGACGAAAGTCGGGGCCCAGCGTCCACCGGGCTTGGCGGTTCGCTCTGATCAGCGCGCGACCTTCTTCTACCTGCCAGCTGGGCCCCGACTTTCGTCGGGGTGGTCGGAAGAGGCCAGCGCCGCCACCCGCCACGCCGACGGCGTCTGGCCGGTGGCCTCCTTGAAGGCGCGGTTGAAGGGGCCGAGGCTGGCGTAGCCGAGGTCGAAGGCCAGGGCGGAGATGGAGGCGCGGGCGTTGGCCGGGTCGGCCAGGGCCGTCTTCGCCGCCTCGATGCGCCGCGCCCCGATGAAGTCGGCGAAGTTGCGGTGGCCAAGGCCGCCGTTGATCAGCCGGCGCAGACGGTGCTCGGGCACACCGACCTCGCCGGCCAGCTGGCCGATGGTCAGGCCTTCGCGGCGCCAGGCGCCCTCGTCCATCAGGGCCTGCAGCCGGGCCAGGGCCGGGCGGTCCTGGGGATCGACGGCGTCGGGGTCGGGGCCGCGGGCCGGTGCGGCGAACAGGGCCGGCCGGGCCTGCAGGAAGGCCGCGGCGGCGGTCAGGCTGATCAGGGCCAGGCTGATGGCCTGCAGCAGGTCCAGCTGATGCGACCGCAGCCCGAACTCGGCGCCGACCTCGAACCCCGACAGGACGATGGCGTAGACGGCGATGAGGATGATCACCGGCGCCCGCAGGGCCCGCCGGGCCTCGACGAGGTCGCCCTGGCGATGGCGCCAGACGACCGCCAGCACATGCAGCATCAACAGCGCCTCGAGAACGTTGTGGGTGATCCACACCCCGGAGCGATAGGAGCCGGGCGTCAGGATGCCGACCACCCCGACCAGGGTCATGACCAGGGGCGGGATCCAGCGGTCGAGGCGGAACGGCCGATCCTCGAACAGGGTGACGGCGAACATCCAGAAGAAGCCGGAACCGCCGAGCGACAGGAACCAGATCGGCGGCATCAGCGTGCGCACCGCCTGGGTGACGACGCCGCCGGAGTTGAGCGCGAAACAGGCGGCCGACAGGCAGAACAGGGCGCCGGTCCAGCGGGCGGGAACGCGCACGCCGCCTCGCAGCAGGCCGATGGCCGTGCACAGCGTGGCCCCGATGGCCAGGCCGCGCAGCAGGACTTCCAGCGTTTCCATCGGCCCTCCCCGCGCGCCTTCCTTCTCTTCGCACTCTTCGCAGAACAACGGCCGCCGGGCCAAGGCTCTTTCGCGGCAAACGAACGTGCTAGCCTTGAGGAATGAGCGCCACCCTGCATCTGATCTGCGGCCTGCCGGGCTCCGGCAAGAGCACGCTGGCGCGGCGGCTGGCCGGGGAGACGGGGGCGTTGCGGCTGAGTTCCGATGTCTGGCTGAAGGCGCTGGAGGCGGACGGCTATGACATCGCGGCGCGGGCCCGGGTCGAGGCGTTGCAGTGGGACCTGGCGACGGAGCTGCTGGCGCGGGGGGTGAGCGTTATCCTGGAGGCCGGGTTCTGGACGCGGGCCGAGCGCGACGCCTGCCGGGCCGGGGCGGCGGCGGTGGGGGCGCGGGCGGTGCTGCATTTCTGCGATGCGCCGGTCGAGGAGCTGATGGCCCGGGTGGCGGCGCGGAACGCGAAGCTGCCGGCGGACAGCTATCGGGTGGAGCCGGGGGACATCGCCGACTGGGCGCCGCTGTTCGAGCGCCCGGGGGCGGATGAGTTGGAGTAGGGGTCGGCAGGGTGTTCGCTCTCCGCCCTCTGGGCGGAGGACGGTTCGGAGCGTGAGCGACGGACCAGGAGGCGGGCCCACCGGCGGTGGGGATTAGCGCGTTCCCTTTCACGCTCGCGGCAGCGGTCGCACCTCACATCCGCCGGTGGAAGTCCCGCCTCGGTTTGGCTCGCTTGCAGCGCTCGCCAAAGCCACTCCGCCCCAGGGGCGGAGAGCGATTGCTACGGCGCCGGCGGCATGGCTTCGGCCTCGGCCCGCAGCCAGCGCAGAAACGTCTTCAGCGCCCTACCCTCCTCGCCAGGCGCTGGGATCAGCACGAAGTCGCTGTCCGAGGGCAGGAAGCCGAGGGGGGCGACGAGGCGGCCGGCGGTGACGTCGGCTTCGACCAGGGGCCAGGGGGCGATCATGGCGCCCAGGCCCGCCACCGCCGCGTCGAAGGCGAAGTGGAGGTGGGCGAAGGCGCGTTCCGGGCCCGGCGGCAGGGCCGCGCCGGCGAGGTCGGCCCATTCGCGCCAGCCGCCCGGATGGGTGGCCGAGACCAGGCGGGGGACGGCCAGGACATTGCCGCCGCGCCCGGCCAGGACATCCGGCGCGACGACGGGGCCGACGGCGTTGGCCATGAAGCGGTGGCAGGGAAGGCCCGCCTGGTCGGCCCGGGAGAGCACCCGCAGAGCGCCCTGGGCCTGGCGCTGGCGGCGGGCGTTGGTGTGCAGTTCGGTGAGGTCGAGGGTCAGGCCCGGCTCGGCGGCGGCCAGGCCGGAGAGGCGCGGGATCAGCCACTTCACCGCCAGGCTGGGATGGACGGCGAGGCGCAGCGGACCGGCCGGGTTGCGGGCGGTGGCGACGGCGACGGCCAGCTGGTCGAAGGCCAGGGTCAGGGGGCGCAGGAGGTCGCGGCCGGCGGCGGTCAGCTCCAGGCGGTGGCGGGGGCCGGTGAACAGGGCGGCGCCGAGGCTGCGCTCCAGGGCCTTCACCTGGCGGGAGACGGCGCCGTGGGTGACGCCGAGTTCGGCGGCGGCGGTCGTCGCGCCGCCGGTGCGGGCCATGGCCTCAAAGGCGCGCAGGGCGTTGAGGGAGACGGTGTTGAGGGTCGGCGCCGGCTTTGAGGCTGTGAGTTTTGCGCACATGAAGGAGGGATACGGCCGGGCAGCGGGATGCGCAATCGCGGCGTCGGCGTCGGCGCAGCTGATAATCCGGGGACACTATATAGATTTCCGCTAATGACCGGCGGCGGACCGACGAGCGCGGCCGGAAATCTATATAGTGTCCCCGGATTATCAGCCCCCGGGCGGTCGGGCGTCTCCTGCTTGCCGCTTGACCCCCGGCGCCAGCCCGGCAAGGTGTCGGCGGTCGGAGGGCGGCGTGCGGATATCTGAGACCATCGAAGCCTTCGTCGCGCGTCAGCCCGCCATCCTGCTGTGGGGGCTGGGCGGCGTGGTGGCGCTGCTGAGCGTGGCGGCGGCGATTTCGGCGGTGCTGCCGCTGATCAACAGGACGAAAGACTACAAGGAGCTGCGCCAGCGGATCACCAGCTGGTGGGTGATGGTGGCCTTGCTGGCCGCCGCCCTGTTGCTGGGCTGGCAGGCGACGACCCTGTTGTTCGTGGTCATCAGCTTCATCGCCCTGCGCGAGTTCCTGTCGCTGGCCCCGACGCGCAAGGAAGACCGGCTGATCATCCTGGCGGCCTATCTGTCGATCCCGGTCAGCTACTTCTGCATCGCCATCGACAAGTACCTGATCTTCCAGGTCATCGTGCCGGTCTACGCCTTCCTGCTGACGCCCTTCCTGATGGCGGCGTTCGGCCAGACCAAGGGCTATCTGGGCCGGGTGGCGATGTTCCACTGGGGCATGATGACCTGCGTCTACAACCTCGGTTACGCCGCCTTCCTGATGCGGGTGCCGGACGCCGAGGCGCCGGCCGGGGCGGCGGGGCTGGTGCTGATGCTGCTGGTCGCCACCGAGTTCAACGACGTGGCGCAGTACGTCTGGGGCAAGACGCTCGGGAAGCGGAAGATCGTGCCGACGGTCAGCCCCAACAAGACCTGGGAAGGCTTCCTTGGCGGCTGGGTGAGCACGGCGTTGCTGATCTGGTTCGCCGGGCCCTACCTGACGCCGTTGACCGGCTGGGGGCTGGGCATCGTGGCGGTGAGCCTGCCGCTGGCCGGATTCGCCGGCGACGTGACCATGAGCGCCATCAAGCGCGACATCGGGGTCAAGGACACCAGCCACCTGATCCCGGGCCATGGCGGCCTGCTGGACCGGGTCGACAGCCTGACCTTCACCGCGCCGCTGTATTTCCACCTGCTGGCCTTCTTCGCGGTGGAGAAGTTCTGATGCTGCGCTGGCTGCGCCTGGCGCTGATCGTGGCGGTGGCCCGGCCGGTGGCGCGGTTCTTCACCGGCGCCGATGTGGAGGGGCGCGAGCGGCTGCCCGTGAAGGGGCCGGCGATCATCGCCGCCAACCACAACAGCCATGTCGACACCCTCTTGCTGCTGACCATCTTCAAGGCCCGGGCGCTGCATCTGGTGAGGCCGGCGGCGGCCAGCGACTATTTCCTCAAGGACCCGGTGATCGGCTGGGTGTCGCGCAACCTGATCGGCATCGTGCCGGTGGCGCGGCGCAAGGCCGGGAGCGGCGAGGATGTGCTGGCGCCGGCCCGGCAGGCGCTGGCTGAGGGCGCCATCGTGGTGGTGTTTCCGGAGGGGACGCGGGGCGATGCCTCCGACACCATGGCCCAGCTGAAGAACGGGGTGGCGCGGCTGGCCGAGGCCTTTCCGGAAGCGCCGGTGATCCCGGTGTGGATCCAGGGGGCGGGCCGGGTGCTGCCCAAGGGCAAGGTGATCCCTGTGCCGATGACCTGCGCCGTGCTGGTCGGCGAGCCGATCCGCTGGGAGGGCCGGCGGACGGCCTTCATGGAGGGACTGCGGGATGCGCTGCTGGCGCTGAAGGCCCAGGCGCCGCCGCTGCGCTGGAGCGAGGGGGAGGACTAGCGCCAGGGCCGGTTTGAAGGCACACCGGCGCCATGCGCATCGTCTCCGGCCAGTTCAAGGGTCGCCCCATCGTCACCCCGCCCGGCCAGACCACCCGGCCGACGAGCGACCGCGCGCGGCAGGCGGTATTCAACATCCTGGAGCATGCCGCCTGGGCGCCGGAATTGAAGGGCGCGCGGGTGCTGGACCTGTTCGCCGGCAGCGGGGCGCTGGGGCTGGAGGCCATCTCGCGCGGGGCCGGCTTCTGCCTGTTTGTCGAGACCGACGATGCGGCGCGCGGGGCGATCCGTGAGAACATCGAGGCGTTCGGGCTGTTTGGCTCAACGCGCATCCATCGGCGGGACGCCACCGACCTGGGCGTGCGGCCTGGGAGCGCCGGGCCGCCGTTCGACCTGGCGGTGCTCGATCCGCCCTATCACAAGGGGCTGGCCGAGAAGGCGATGGCGGAACTTGTGGCGCATGGCTGGTTGAAACCGGGCGCGGTGGTCATGGTCGAGCGCGGCTCGGACGAGAGCCCGTTCGCGCCAGCCGGATACGCGGTGCTCGATGCCCGCGACTATGGCGCGGCGCGGGTGCATTTTCTGCGCTTTGAAGGTGCTTGACCCTCACGGGACGTGAGACCGCAAACCTCTCCTCATGACGAGGACATCCAGGGATATGAGCAGGCAATACACGGTGGCGGAGGTGGCGCGGCTGTCGGGCGTTTCGGTCCGGACGCTGCACCATTACGACGCCGTCGGGCTGCTGAAACCGGCTGAGGTCGGCGCCAACGGATACCGGCTGTACGGGCGGGAGGAGCTGCTGCGGTTGCAGCAGATCCTCTTTCACCGCGAGTTGAAGTTTCCGCTGGAGGCGATCAAGGCGGTGCTGGCCAGCCCGGACTTCGACCGGTTGGCGGCGCTGAAACGCCAGCGTGCGGCGCTGGCGGAAGAGGCGGCGCGGTATCGGAAACTGCTCAGGACCCTGGATGCGACCCTCGCCGATCTGGAAGGAGAGACGAGCATGAGTGAGCGCGAACTGTTCGGCGGGTTTTCGCCGGAGAAACAGGCCGAGCATGAGGCCTGGCTGATGGACCGCTATGGCGACGGGACCAAGGCCCGGATCGCCGGGTCGAAGGCGAGGATGAAGGGCTGGAGCAAGGCCGACTTCGCCGCGCTGAAGGCCGAGGGCGAGGCCATCGAGCAGGCCATGGGCCGGGCGCTGACCGACGGCCTGCCGGTCGACAGCGGCGCGGTGCGGGCGCTGATGGCCCGCCACCACGCCTGGGTGGCCTTGAGCTGGCCCAGCCCGCCGACGGCGGAGGCCTTCGCCGGGCTGGGGGCCATGTATCTGGAGCACCCGGAGTTCACCGCCCGCTATGAGGCGGTCGCGGCGGGGTTGGCGGAGTACATGGCCGAGGCGATGCGGTCGTACGCTGAGGCGGAGTTGTAGGGACCGGTTCGCTGCGCGAGCAGCGTACCTGTCCCCGGTTGGCGTAGACGGTTGAAGCGCGCGCGATCCAACCGGTTGTGCTGACCGGGGACAGGTAGGCCGCGTTCGCGGCCAACCTGTCCCCACCGTCACCAAGCCTTCGCCGTCACCCGGTTGTTGAGTTGGGCCCGCAGGTTGGCGAGGCCCTGCCGCGTGATGCGGTAGGGTCCGCCGCCGGTGCTGGCGATCAGCCTTTTGGCCTTGAGGCTCTTGAAGACCGACAGGGTGCAGTCGGTCATCAGCCAGCCCTCGCGGGACCAGCATTCGACGTCCGTCACCTTGTCGGCCTCGCGCACGAGGTCGATCCGGCCGCCTTGGGCCAGGGCATGCAGCACGCGTTGCTGCGTCTTTGAGATGTTCACTGGAAAGTCCGATGTCGTGAGGCATGACAAGCCGCGCCCTCACAGCCGCGAGGACGGGCGGGTTCAGCGGGCTCTTCGACGACCGGAGCTTGTTATCCGGCCGTCAGGCCCATGCCTCGACGGCAAGGGGTGACATAGGGCGTACCTCTGTTGACGGACGCTGGTTAGCGCGCAGAGCGCTGTTCGGCCAGAGGGCCCAAGCGCCTCAGGGCGATCTCAGGCGCCGGGTGGCGTGAAGGACACAACCACCGATTCGGCCGAGCGCTCGGCCTCGCCATGGAAGACGACCTCGATGTTGTTGCCGTCCGGGTCCCAGAGGAAGCCGGCGTAGTAGCCGGGGTGGTAGGGCCGCTCGCCGGGCTTGCCGTTGTCGCGGCCGCCGGCGGCGAGGGCGGCTTTCCAGACGGCGTCGACCTGGGCGCGGTCGGCGGCCTGGAAGGCGAGGTGGACGTGGGTCGGGGCCGGCGTCTTGTCGTCGGCGGCGTCGATCCACAGTTCGTCGGCCTGCAAGTGGGTGGCGTCCGAGACGACGGGAATCGATAGGGCCTGCAGGAGGGCGGTGTAGAACTTCTGCGTCGCGGCGAGGTCGCCCGCGCGCAGGTGGACATGATCGATGAGGCGGCCGCGGTGGAGGTCCATGGCGGTTTCAACGCCAATGACGCGATACGGTTGCTACAGCGCCGGCTGGCTGGGCGGCGGCACATAGGCGGCGCGGGCGGCCAGAATCGCCGGCTGCTTCTCCTCGGCCCAGGCGACCAGGGAGGCCAGCGGGCCGTTGAGGCCGCGGCCCAGCTCGGAAAGGGCGTAGTCGACCTGGGGCGGGACGGTGGGGTGGACGGTGCGGATGACGAGGCCGTCCTGCTCCAGCCGGCGCAGGGTCTGGGCCAGCATGCGCTGGGAGATGTCGCCGATGCGGCGCTTGAGGGCCGAGAAGCGCACCGGCCGGCCGTCCTTGAGGATCAGCAGGATGAGCACGCTCCAGCGGTCGCCGATGCGGTCCAGCACGTTGCGGATCGGGCAGCTGGCGGCGTCTTCGAAGGCGGGCGCGTTGTCACTCACGGGTGGTCCTCCAGTCCGGGGCGGTCACTGCGCGGTAACCGGGTTACGCCGGCGACCCTTCTTGCGGGGCCGGCCGGCAGGGGCGATCTAGGCGGTATTGAAAGTATACCAGGTACGATCTGGTTATCACAAAGGACCACTCCATGACCATCGCCCTGATCGGCGCCACCGGCTTCATCGGCTCGCGCCTGCTGAAGGAACTGTCCGACCGCGGCCACGCCGTCACCGCCATCGCCCGCGACGCGGCCAAGGTTCCGGCCCTGCCCGGCGTGACGCCGAAGGCCGGCGACATCCATGACGGGCCGGGGCTGACGGCACTCCTGAAGGGCCATGCGGTGGTGATCAGCTCGGTCCACTACCTGGCGACCGACCCGGAGGTGCTGCTGTCGGCGGTGAAGGCGGCGGAGCCGGAGCGCTATCTCGTCGTCGGCGGGGCCGGCAGCCTGTTCGTGGCGCCCGGGGCGCGGCTGATCGACCAGCCGGCGTTCCCGGCCGAGTACAAGGCCGAGGCCTCGAAGGGCGCCGAGTATCTGGCGCGGCTGCAGGCCGAGCCGGCGCTCGACTGGACCTTCCTGTCGCCGTCGGCGGAGATCTTCCCGGGCGAGCGGACGGGCCGGTTCCGGCTGGGCGGCGACGAGGTGCTGTTCGCCGAGGACGGATCGAGCCGCATCTCGGCCGAGGACTATGCGGTGGCGCTGGTCGACGAGATCGAACGGCCGGCGCACCGGCGGGCGCGGTTCACGGTCGGCTACTGAGGGCAGGTATTCCTCCCTCCCCTTTATGGGGAGGGACCGGCGGCGAAGCCGCCAGGGTGGGGCACTGGGAGGCGTCACCTGGCGGCGGGGATTGGCGGCGTTCGACTTCCCCACCCTGCGCGCTTCGCGCGCTGTCCCTCCCCATAAAGGGGAGGGAGGGCGCGAAACCGCCTCTCCGTCGTTACCGCCGCCCGAACAGCCGTTCTATGTCGGCCAGGCGCAGCTCCACATAGGTCGGGCGGCCATGGTTGCATTGGCCACTGTGGGGGGTGGCTTCCATCTCGCGGAGCAGGGCGTTCATCTCGGCGCCGGTCAGGCGGCGCCCCGCCCGGACCGAGCCGTGGCAGGCCATGGTCGAGCAGACCTCCTCCAGCCGCTCCTTCAGGGCCAGGGCCTGGCCGTTCTCGGCCAGGTCGTCGGCGATGTCGCGGATCAGGCCGCCGGCGTTGGTTTCGCCCAGCAGCGCCGGAGTCTCGCGGACCAGGACGGCGCCCGGGCCGAAGGGCTCGATGACCAGGCCGAGCGCCGCCAGCTCGTCGGCGCGGGCGCAGACCCGTTCGGCCTCGGACGGGTCGAGGTCGACGACCTCGGGCAGCAGCAGGGTCTGGCGGGCGACGCCGCCGGCCGCCATCTCCTTCTTCATCCGCTCGTAGACCAGCCGCTCGTGGGCGGCGTGCTGGTCGACGATGACCATGCCGTCGCGGGTCTGGGCGACGATGTAGGTCTCATGCACCTGGGCGCGGGCGGCGCCGAGCGGGAAATCGACGGGGTCGATCTGGCCGGGCTGGGGCGTCGAGGGGCGCTCGAGAACATCCATGTCGAAGCCGGCCATGGCCTCGGCGAAACCGCCGGGAGCCGGCTCGACGCGGGCCGAGACGTCCGAGAGGCCGGGCAGGTTGCCGGTCTGCTGGGGCTGCCAGCCGCCCTGCTGCCAGGCCGAGAAGCCGGTCGCCGACGGCGGCGGGCGATAGCCGCCATAGCCGCCGCCTCCGCCGGGCCGGAAGCCCGCCAGGGCCGCCCCGGCGACGGTGGTGCTGGCCCGGTGGCCGGCCCCGGCCAGGGCGTGCCGCAGGGCCCCGATGATCAGGCCGCGGACCAAGGCCGGGTCGCGGAAGCGGACCTCGGCCTTGGCGGGGTGGACGTTGACGTCGACCAGGGTCGGCTCAAGCTCGAGGTAGAGGGCGGCGGCCGGGTGGCGGTCGCGGGCCAGGTAGTCGGCGTAGGCGGCGCGCAGGGCCCCCTGCAGCAGCCGGTCGCGCACCGGCCGGCCGTTGACGAACAGGTACTGGTGGGCGGCGTTGCCGCGGTTGTAGGTCGGCAGGCCGGCGAAACCGGAGAGCCGCACCCCTTCCCGCTCCTGGTCGATCTCCAGGGCGTTCTCCTGGAACTCGCGGCCGAGCACGGCGGCGAGGCGGGCCAGCCGCCCTTCCGGGCCGGGCGGCTCGGCCGGCAGGCGCAGGACGCGGCGGCCGTCGAGGTCGAGGCTGAAGGCGGTGGCCTCATGCGCCATGGCCTGGCGCTTGACCTCCTCGGTGATGGCCATCTGTTCGGCCCGCTCGGACTTCATGAACTTCAGGCGGGCGGGGGTGGCGTAGAACAGGTCGCGGACCTCGACCCGGGCCCCGTGGGCGCCGGGGAAGGCGGCGGGGCCGGGCTGGCCGGTGGCGCCGCCCTCGACGAGAATGGCGTGGGCGTCGGCCGAACCCTTGGCGCGGCTGGAGATGGTCAGCCGGGCCACCGAGCCGATCGACGGCAGGGCCTCGCCGCGAAAGCCCATGGTGGCGATGTTGAGAAGGTCCCAGGTCCCGTCGGGGCCGGGATTGAGCTTGGAGGTGGCGTGGCGCTCGACGGCCAGACTGAGGTCGTCCGGGCCCATGCCGGCCCCGTCGTCGGCGATCAGGATGCGGCTGAGGCCACCGCCGTCGGCCTCGACGGCGATCTTCAGGGCCCCGGCGTCGAGGGCGTTCTCGACCAGTTCCTTGACGGCGCTGGCCGGCCGCTCGACCACCTCGCCGGCGGCGATGCGGTTGACGGTCTCGGGCGGAAGACGGCGAATGGGCATAAGAGAACCAACCTAGCCGATTCCGAGGGTCATGACCGTAGCGATCAACAGACGCCTCCTGGGCGCGGCCACCATAGCCGTCCTGGCCATATGGCCCCTGGCGCCGGGCGGCGCCACGGCTCAAGCCACTGACGATCCCGAAGGGGTGCTGGTCGAGGAGCTGGTGGTCGCCTCCAACCTCGGTGGCCCGGCCTTCTGGAAGGTCTCGGACGGCGACACCACCCTCTATGTGCTAGGCGCGCCCGGGGCCCTGCCGAAGGGGACCAAGTGGGACGAGCGCCGCCTGGCGATGCGGCTGGACGGGGCCAAGGCGCTGATCCTGCCGCCGAAGATCAAGGCCCGGCCGGTGGTGATGACCGCTTTTTTCCTCAGCAATCAGAAGAAGTTCCAGGGCGGCCCGCCGCTCGACGGTGAGCTGGCGGCGCGGCTGGAGCGGGACCGGGCGGCGTTGAAGATCAAGCCCGAGAAGCTGGCCAAATGGAGGTGGGGCATCCAGGGCGCCATCCTGGCCGGCGAGCTGCAGAAGCCCCTGAAGATGGACGACGACCAGCCGATGACCCGCGTTCTGGCCCTGGCCCGCAAGGCCAAGGTCAAGCAGGTCCGGGCCGGGGCGGCGATCGACCCGATGCCGGCGGTCAAGTCGCTGCTCAGCCTCGACGACGCCGGCCATCGGGTCTGCCTGGAGGATGCGCTGGACGAAGTCGAGGCCGGGCGGGGCCGCATCCGCGAGGCGGCGGCCGGCTGGGCGCGGGGCGATGTGAAGGCGGCGCTGCGGGCTGAACGCGGCTTCGATCGCTGTCTGGCCCGGCTGCCGCTGCTGGCGACCCTGAGCCGCAAGGCCATGGCCGACACCAGTGGCGCCATCGCCCGGCAGATGGCCGTGCCGGGCAAGGCGGTGGCGGTCGTCGAACTGCGCCAGCTGCTGGCGCGCGGCGGGGTGCTGGATCAGCTGAAGGCGCGGGGGTTCAAGGTGGAGACGCCGGCGAGCGCGGGGTGAAGCTCCGCCACCCCCAGGTCGTCATCCTCGGGCTTGTCCCGAGGACCCATACGCGCGGAAGGTCGGCGTAGCGTCCATGCTCGCGCCTCATCTCACCCTTTCGTCGAAGCGGACGAATGGGTCCTCGGGACAAGCCCGAGGATGACGGCGGATGACGACGGATAGAGTGGCCTACAGGCCCGGCAGCTTCACCCAGCCGGACTTTTCGCGCTTGATGACGACGTTCTTGCCGCCGGTCAGCGTCTTGATGCGGGCTTCCTCGGCGGCGGCGTCGACGACCGGGGCGGTCGACGGGTCGGCGCTGGCGGTCGCCGGCTTGTCTTTGCGCCAGAACATCACCGTGTCGGCGAAGCTCTTTTCCTTGTGGGCGACATCGCCGAACTCGTCGTCGACGACATAGCGGACCAGCGGGTCGGCGTTGCCGGCCCCGGCCTTGGCGACCAGCACCTTTTCACCATCCGAACGCTCGGTGGCCAGGACGCGGGCCTGGGCCGAGGCGCGGGAGGCGCTGTCGGGCTCAAGCTCGGCCGGGCGCGGCTCGCCGGGGGCCGGCGGGCGCAGGGCGTAGTCCGGCGGCACGACCAGCGGCGCCTTGGTGACGACCTTGAACTCATCCGGGGTGATCTTGGCGAGGCCCAGCGCCTTGGACGTGGACTGGCACCCGGCCAGGCCGGCGCTGGCCACCAGGGCAGTGATGACGATCGCGCGGTTCAGCTGCATAGCCAAAGAGAAACTCCAGTGGCCCCCCGGCCAAAAATCAGAAGGGATCAGATACGCCAGAACGATGCGGGCGCCAACTGGGACAGTTTACCCGCTCTTCTGCTTACGATCGGCGAGGAATGTGTCGATCAGAAGGAGTACGACGCCAACGCTGATGGCGCTGTCGGCGACGTTGAACACCCAGGGGAACATCAGGTCGGTGAAGTCCAGGAAGTCGGCGACGGCCCCGAAGCGGATGCGGTCGATCATGTTGCCGACCGCCCCGCCCATGATCAGCCCGAAGGCCCAGCCCAACAGCGGCCGCTGGACCTTGCGGGCCCAGAAGGCGATGACGATGGCCACGGCCAGGGAGAAGAAGGTCAGCGCCCAGCGGATCCAGTCGACCTCGGCCCGGAACAGGCCGAAGGAGACGCCTCGGTTCCAGACCATGGTCAGGGAGAAGGGGCCGAACACCGGCCGCGATTCGCCCTCCAGCAGCCCCTGGCTGAGAAACCAGAGCTTGCTCATCTGGTCGCCGACCAGGACGGCCAGCGCCAGGCTGTAGGCCGTCGGCCCCTGGCCAGCTCCGGTGACGGATTCGGGCTCGGGGGTCGGGACCGTGGCGATCTGCGGATCGGCGGGCGTTTCCGGGGTCTCGATGCTCAAGCGGGAGCGCTCCTTGAAGTCAGGCCCAACCGATATCAGGCCGCGCTGGCCTTGTCCCAGGCGGCGACGGCGTCCTCGCAGCGCAGGCACAGCTGGGTGGCCGGCTTGACCTCGGTGAGGATGCGCCAGCAGCGGGCGCACTTTTCACCCTCGGCCAGGGCCGGGTCGACGCTGATCCCTTCCCCGCCTTCCTTGAAGCGAGCCGAGCTGGTGCGGAAGATTTCCGCCGCGTCCAGGCCGTCGAAGGCCGACAGCAGGGCCGGATCGCCGACGGTGACCACCGGGGCGGCCTCCAGCGACGAGCCGATGCGCTTTTCGCGGCGTTCGACTTCCAGGGCGGCGGTCACTGCCGAGGTGACCTGCTCGATCCGGCCCCAGCGGGCGGCGGCCTCGTCATTGCGCCACTCGGCCGGGGTGTCCGGGATGACGCGGAAGGCGTTGGCCGAGGCGTCCGGGAAGCGGCTGGCCCAGGCCTCGTGCATGGTGAAGGGGGCGATCGGGTTCAGCCAGGCGGTCAGCCGCTCGAACACCGCCTCCAGCACCGTGCGATAGGCGCGGCGGGCCAGGGCGTCGGGCCGGTCGCAGTAGAGGCTGTCGCGGCGGATGTCGAAGAACAGGCTGGAGAGGTCGCCCTGGCAGAAGTCGAGCACCGGCCGCAGAACGTCGGCGTAATTGTAGGCGCCATAGGCCTCGCGCACCTGGCCGTCCAGCTCCCACAGGCGATGCAGGATGTAGCGTTCCAGCGACGGCAGGTGGTCGAGCGGCACACGCTCGGCCTCGTTGAAGTCGGCCAGGGCGCCCAGCATGTAGCGCAGGGTGTTGCGCAGCTTGCGATAGGCGTCCGACACCCCGGCCAGGATGGTCTTGCCGATCCGCTGGTCCTCGGCGTAGTCGGTCAGCGCCGTCCACATGCGCAGGATCTCAGCGCCGTATTCCTTGATGATGTCGGCCGGGTTGGTGACGTTGCCCAGCGATTTGGACTGCTTGCGGCCCTGCTCGTCGAGCGTGAAGCCGTGGGTGACCACCGCCTTGTAGGGCGCCGCGCCACGGGTGCCGCAGGCCTCCAGCAGGGAGGACTGGAACCAGCCTCGATGCTGGTCGGAGCCTTCCGAATAGAGGTCTGCCGGCCAGTGGGTGTTGCCCCGGCCTTCCAGGGTGAAGGCATGGGTCGAGCCGGAGTCGAACCAGACGTCGAGGATGTCCTCGACCTTCTCGTACTTGGCCGGGTCGAGGTCGCCGAGGAAGTCACTGGCCGGGCGCAGGTACCAGGCGTCGGCGCCCTCGGTCGCGATCAGGTCGGTGATGCGCCGGTTGACGGCGGCGTCGACCAGCGGCTCGGCGGTGTCCTTGTCGACGAACATGGCCAGCGGCGTGCCCCAGGCCCGCTGGCGGCTGATCAGCCAGTCGGGGCGGGTCTCGACCATGCCGCGGATGCGGGTGCGGCCGGCCTCCGGGTAGAAGGCGGTGGCGTCGATGGCGGCCAGGGCTTTGTCGCGCAGGGACGGGCCCTGTTCGCTGTCCATCCGCACAAACCATTGCGGCGTGTTGCGGAAGATGACCGGGGCCTTGGAGCGCCAGCTGTGCGGATAGGAGTGTTCCAGCCGGCCACGGGCCAGCAGGTTGCCGGCCTCGATCAGCTTTTCCATCACCGCCGGGTTGGCGGGGCCGAACTTACCCAGCTTCTTGCCCTCGGTCTCCAGCACCTTGAGGCCGGCGAACAGGGGGACGTGGGGGTAGTAGGCGCCGTCGGGGTCGACGGTCTCCGGGATGTCCTTGTGGCCGTGCTTGAGCCAGACCAGGTAGTCGTCGGCGCCGTGGCCGGGGGCGGTGTGGACAAAGCCCGTGCCGGCGTCGTCGGTGACATGGTCGCCGGCCAGCAGCGGCACCGGAAAGCCGAAGCCCTGGCGGTCGTCGGCCGAGGGGGCCAGGGCGGCCAGCGGGTGGGCCGTGGTCAGGCCGGCCGGATCGACGGCGTCCAGGCGCGTCCAGCTGGCGGCCTTGGCGGCTTTCAGCACCTCTTCGGCCAGCTTGTCGGCCAGCACCAGCCGGTCGCCGGGCTTCACCCAGGGCTCGAACGCCAGGTCGGCTTCCAGGCTGGCGATACGGTAGAGGCCGTAGTCGATGGCCGGGTTGAAGCTGATCGCCCGGTTGGCCGGGATGGTCCAGGGGGTGGTGGTCCAGATGACCACGGCGGCGTCATCGAGGCCCTTGGTCACCGGGAACTTGACCCAGATGGTCGGGCTGACGTGGTCGGCGTACTCGATCTCGGCCTCGGCCAAGGAGGTGCGCTCGACCGGGCTCCACATCACCGGCTTGGAGCCGCGATAGAGCTGGCCCGAGGCGACGAATTTGTGGAACTCGGCGACGATGGTCGCCTCGCTGGTGAAGTCCATGGTGGCGTAGCGGTTTTCCCAGTCGCCGAGCACGCCCAGGCGCTTGAAGCCCTCCATCTGCACGCCGATCCAGCCCGCGGCGAATTCGCGGCAGCGGCTGCGGAACTCGGCCGAGGGGACCTCGTCCTTGGCGCGGCCCTTGGCCTTGAACTCCTTCTCGATCTCCCATTCGATGGGCAGGCCGTGGCAGTCCCAGCCGGGCACGAAGTCGACGTCGAAGCCGAGCAGGAAGCGGCTGCGGACCACGAAGTCCTTCAGGGTCTTGTCCAGCGCATGGCCGATATGGATGGCGCCGTTGGCGTAGGGCGGGCCGTCGTGCAGCACGAACAGCGGGGCGCCGGCCGCCTGCCGCTCGGCGCGGATGGCGTTGTAGAGGTCGGCCTCTTCCCAGGCCTTGAGGATCTCGGGCTCGAGCTTGGGCAGGCCCGCGCGCATCGGGAAGGGGGTGTCGGGAAGGAAGACGGTTTCGCGGTAGTCGCGGACGGGAGTGGCGTCGTCGGCCATGGGTGTAGGTCTCGGATTATCTGATCGGACGGGCGAAGGAGATCCCGGCGCGCGCGACGGAGGCCGGCGGCGTCACGCCGGGCGGGTAATTCGCGAAGTCATCCGGACACGGGTCATGCCCCGGGCTCTAACAGAGCGGGCGGGGGAGCGCCAGTGTCAGCCCTTCGCCTCAGCCTCGCCGACCAGCTTGGAGCCGATCCAGCTGGCGATGCCGATGATGATGGCGCCCCAGAAGGCGGGCCAGAAGCCGTTGACCTCCAGCCCCTTCATCAGCCAGCCGACCAGGCCCAGCATGGCCGCGTTGATGACCAGCAGGAACAGGCCGAAGGTGATGAACACCACCGGAAAGGTCAGCACCACCAGGATCGGCCGCACGATGGCGTTGGCGATGCCCAGCAGCAGGGCGGCGATGACCAGGCTGGTCCAGCCGTGCGCCTCGATGCCAGGCACCCAGGCCTGCGCGGCCCAGAAGCCGGCGACGGCGAACAGGAACTGGACCAGGAAGCGGGCCATGACGGTATCCTAATGCGCGGCCGTTACTGCGGTTGCTCAGGCGCCGACATGCTGGCCGACATCACCCCGTCCCAGGGCAGGCGGTCAATCTTCAGGCTCGGGCCCCGGGGATCCTTGGTCGCCTTGGCGTCGCCGTAGGTGGCGATGACCTGCAGCGGCCGGTCGGTGACGACGACGAACTCGCAGTCGCCGACCAGGGTCTTGGGCCCGGTCGTCCAAGGGCTTTCCTTGGTCGGGCGGCGGTCGACCCGGCCGCAGGCGCGGCCGCCGACGGTGATCACCAGGGCCTGGGCGGCGCCCTCGCCCTGGGCTGTCGAGGTGCCGCTGGCGCGGGCCATGTAGCGGCCGGCGACCATGGCGGGGATGGTGCACATCGTCTGGGTCTGGCTGATCACCCGGCAGGCGGCGGCGCCGACCTCGGGCTGGGTGTAGCCGGGGAAGGCGCGGGGCGGGCCAAGGGGCGCGGCCGGGGCCGGCGGCGGCGTCGGCGCGCCGGCCGAGGGCGCCTTGACCGGCGGGGTCTGGGCGACCGCCATCTGTCCGGAGGGGGCGGCGACCATCAGCATCGTGGCGGCGAGACCCAGGGCGAGAGATTTGATCATACGCAAACTCCTGATGGGGCGCTTAGGCCGCGTCGCGACGGTTGGTCTTGATGACGCCACGGCTTTCCATGGCCGCCTGGAGCGTATTGATCTTGTTGAAGAGATCAACGGCGCCGTCGAGGTCGAGCACCAGACGGCAGACCGGGCTGGCCGCCTTGCCGCCGGCCTCGTCGGTCGGCCGCTCGACGCAGAACTCGATGCGCAGGGTGCGGCCGTCGAAGGTCAGGCGGTGGGCCTTGTCGGCGAAGGTCTCGGCCAGGTCCGGGCGGTCGATGTAGGTCGCCTCGGCGGGCGCGGGAACGGCTTTGGGCATGGATATTCCTCGATGACGTTCGATGATCTTTGAATGAGGCGCTCTGGCGGCGCCGTTGCGAAGGGCGGAATGCAAACGGGCCGGTCTTGCGACCGGCCCGTCCGAAGTCTGGTCGACGACGGGCGACCTACCAGCGCCAGCGGATGCCGAGGCTTCCGTCAACCGACTGGTAGTCGTCCTGGAACTTCACGCCGAGGTTCAGGAAGGCCGAGAAGCGGTCGTCAGCGCCGTAGACGTTCACGGTGCCGCCGACTTCCCCGAAGCTGCCCGAGAAGTCGTCGGTCAGGGTGAAGTCCGGGCCGGCCGAGTGGAAGGTGACGTCGTTTTCACCCTCGAACTCGTTCCAGTAGCGCGCCACCAGGGCCCACTTCGAAGAGAAGGTCCCATGGTCGACATCGACGCCCAGTCGGCCGCCGAGGCTGAGGCGCAGGCTGGTCACGTCGTCGAAGTCGACGTTGGCCCCCGGCACATCCACCGCGTCGATCGACGAGGAGAGGTAGGACAGCGAACCCAGCGGCTCGAAGAAGCCGTTGCCGCCAATCGGCACCGTCCAGCCACCTTCGACCTGGAAGCCCAGGCTGTCGACCGAGCCGGTGAAGATGTTGTTTGGGGCCGGGGCCAGGGTGATCGCCTGGTGCTCGTAGTCCAGCCAGTTGGCGTTGACGATGGCGTCGATGAACAGCGGGCCCGAGACGTAGGTGCCGTAGACCCCCAGCGTCGTGCCCTCGAAAGAGGTCAGGGTGTTGGAGTTGTCGAAGTTGACGTCGCTGTCGACGAAGCCGAATTGACCACCGATGACCCAGGCCTTGCCCGAACCGCCGCCCATGTAGTCCAGGCCGCCGATCAGGCTGATGGTGTTCTGCTGGTAGGAGGTGTCGAAGTTATAGGTCACCCCGAACAGGTCGTAGCCCTGGATCCGGTCGCGCTCGGCGGCGGCGCCGCTGACCTTGACCCAGATGCCCGCGCCGCTGTCGTCGAGCGCCGGCAGCTGGGTGCGCAGGTCGGCCTGGCGTTCGAACCACATGCCCGTGGTCGTCTGCCAGATGCTGGAGACGGCGGCCCCGAAGGTGGTGAACTCGAAGGCCTCGCTGTCCGGCAGGCCCACCAGGACATGCTGTTTGTTGAGGTTCAGGGTCAGGTCGTAGAAGAACAGACCCTTATCCAGCACGCCATCCGCCGAGTTGAGGTCGGCGCGCCAGAACGACGAGGTCGGATCCAGCGAGAAGTGCGTCGCCGCCGTCGCGCCGGCCCCGGCCACGTCAACCAGGACGATGCCGGTCGGGTTGAAGGCCCCGAAGGCGTTGCCGCTGGTGTCCGTCACCTTGATCTGGGTGCTGCCGGCCGTGCTGCCGCCGGTCAGGCTGAGGCAGTCGGCGGCGGCCAGGACCGCGCAGCTGGTCTGCACCACGGCGCCGAGGTTGGCGTCCATCACCAGGCGGCTGGAGCCCGAACCGGTGAAGGTCGTGCCCGAGGCCAGGATGCGGTCGTTGATCTGGCCGTCCGAGAGGGCGGTCAGGTCCACGCCGGCGCTACCGAAGACGATACGGCCGCTGTTGTTGAGCGCTTCCAGGTTGGTGATGGTCAGGGTGGAGGTGGTCAGCGCCGGCTCGCCGACCACCAGAAGGCCGGTGTTGGTGAAGGTGTCGACCCCGGCTCCGAAGTCGAAGCTGGTGTCGTTGTGGCCGGGCAGGCCGCCGACGGTGCCGGCGTTGGTGAAGATCGCCCCGGTGTTGTTCAGGACGTCGGCCCCAGGCGAGAAGACGGAGGCGCCGACGGTGTGCCAGCTGGTCAGCGAGCTGTTGTTGAACACCACATTGCCGGTCAGGCCGCTGAACCGCACCACGCCGTTGATGCGGCCGGCGTTGTTGACAATGACGCTGCCGCCGACGCCGCGGATGGCCAGATCGTTGTAGCCGCCGACGGTGTTGTCGGTCGAACGGACGATCGAGCCCGCGCCGACGTTGAAGGTGGTCGTGCCGCCCGCCGCGTTGTTGAGATCGACGACCCAGCTGGTCCCACCGGCGCCGGCGCCGACGATGGTCGAGCCCGTGCCGGTGTTGACGGTCACCGCGCCGCCGCCCGAACCGGTGCGGATGGCGCTGCCGTTGACGTCCTGAATGGTCCGGCCGTTGGCGATCAGGACGTTGACCGCGCCCGTGCCGGTGGTCGCGGCGTTGATAGCCGCCAAGCCGGCGCCGGTGGCGGTGACGTTCTGGTTGACGTTCAGGGTGCTGACGCCCGCGCCGCCGTTGGCGGTCAGGATGCCGTTGGCGCCGCCGCTGACGGTGGCGTTGTTGGTGACGATCAGCGTCGCGCCGGTGGTGCCGGCCTGGATGCCGTCAGCGCCGCCAACGACCGCGGCGCCGGTGACGATGGTCACCGCGCCGCCGACCGAGGTGGCGTTGATGCCGTCGCCGGCCGTGCCCGTGACCGCGGCGGCGGTGTCGACGGTGATCACTCCGGCGCCGGAGGCCGTGGCCAGGATGCCGGTGTCGGCGCCGGTCACCGTACCCAAGGTGTCGATGTCGATGAAGCCCGTCGTGTTGGAAGCTTCGATGCCGTCGTCGCCGCCGATGACCGTGGCGCCCGTGCCGATGGTCACCGTGCCGCCGACCGTGGAGGCGTTGATGCCGTCGCCGGCCGTGCCGGTGACCGCCGACGCCGCGGTGGTGTTGACGGTGATCACCCCGGCGCCGGAGGCCGTGGCCAGGATGCCGACATCGGCGCCGGTGACGGTGGCGGCCGTGTCGATGTCGATGAAGCCGGTGGTGCTGGAGGCGTCGATGCCGTCGTCACTGCCGTTCAACGTGCCGCCCGCCACCGTGAAGATGGTCGAGTTGCCCGTCGTCGCGCTGGAGAAGATGGCGTCGCCGCCGGTCGCCGTCACCGTCCCGCTGGTGCCGACGCTGATCGTGCCGCTGGTGTTGGTGGCGATGATGCCGGCCCCGGCGCTGTTGATGGCCGCGTTGTTGGCCACCTGCGCCGTACCGCCGAGGGTGTTGACCCAGATACCGGCGCCGCCGGCCCCGGTGACGGTGATCGGGCTGGTCGCGGTCGTGAAGGCGAACACGTTGCCCGTGCTGGTGGAGTTGGCGCGGATGCCGGTGTTCCCGGCCCAGATGCCGCCGCCGGTCGACTGGATGTTGATGCTGGCCCCGCCGTTGGCCGAGCCGATGATGCCGTTGGAGGTCACCGCGTCACCCGCCGAGCCGATGGCGCCGCTGTTCACGACGACGATCTGACCGGCGGCGTTGCTGTCGAGGCCGACGATGCCCGAGAAGGCCGAGCCGCCGATGGCGCCTGAGTTGGTGATCGAGATGCCGCCGCTGCCGACCTGCACACCGAGGATGCCGTAACCGCCCAGCCCGCCGGTGTTGGCGTTGATGGCCGAGCTGTTGATGACCTGCACCAGCTGGGTGTTGGCGGCGTTGCTGGCGCCGGCGGCGATGCCGTCGAAACCGGCCGTGATCGTGCCGCCGCTGGTGCTCACCAGGACAAAGCCGTCGGTCCCGGTGTTCGCGGCGGTGACGCCGTTGCCCTGGACGCTGGTGATCGAGGCGGTGGAGAAGACCGAGGTGTCGCCCGTGCCGGTGTTGAGGGCGCTGATGCCGGCGCCGGCGACGGCGCCGATGAAGGCGCCGCTGTTGACCACGACGTTGCCGTCGACGGCCTCGGCGCTGATCCCCGTGTCGCTGGAGAAGATCTGGGCCGTGGAGACCACGGTGACGGTCCCGGCCCCGCCGCTCTCGGCGAAGATGCCGGCCGCGTCGAGGGTTCCGTTGTTGACCGCGATGGCGGTCGCCGACTGGATCAGGATGTTGCCCGAGGTCGAGATCGCCCCGATGCCGGCCGAACCCGGGAAGTTGCCGGTCAGGTCGACGCTGTCGAGGCCGAGGATGTCGATGGTCCCCGTGCCGGTGGTGATGAAGATGTCGCCGCCGACGCTGTTGGCGCCGACACCGACGGCGTTGTTGCCGGTCATGGTCAGGTTGAGACCATCGCCGATGTCGATGTCGATGCCGCCGGTCGCGCCGGTAGCCACGGCGATGACGCCGCCACCGCCGTCGGCGTCGCCCGCCGCGCCGTCGTCGACGGTGATGCTGGCGCCCGTGCCGATGGTGATCTCGACGGACTCATCACCCACCGCGTCGTCGGCCGCCTGGCCGCTTTCGGCGTAGACGCCGTAGGCGATGTTGTCGGCGTCGGTGTTGCCGACCACGATGATGACGTTGTTGCCGATGGTGACGGTGGCGTCATTGGCCGCCGAGGAGGTGTAGGAGCCGTAGTCGTCCGGATCGATGGTGACGCCGGCCCCGATGACCGTGGTCGCCGTGCCGAGGCCGGTGTTGATGGACCGCGTGCCGGCGACGCCGGCGGTGATCGAGGAGCCGTCGCCGACGGTGACCGTCACGCCATCGGCGTTGGCCGCGTTGAAGATGCCGCCACCGACCCCGGTCGTGCCGCTGACCATCACGCCCTGGAAGGAGACGTCGACCGCGCCGGCCGTGTTGCCGCTGACGCCGGCGACGCCGGCCCCGAAGGCGCCGGCGCCGTCGGTGTAGATGTTGTTGACCGCCACGACGGTGACCGTGCCGGTCCCGCCGGTGCTCAGGCCGAGGATGCCGCCAGACGCGGTCGGGTCGCCCGGCGTACCGATGTTGCCGGTGTAGCCGACGATGACCTGGCCGCCGGCCGTGGCCTGGGCCAGGATGCCGTAGCCGTCGGAGGCGTCGATGCTGGCCGAGCCGAACACGGCGGCCGCGCCGCCGCCGGTGGACAAGGCCGTGACGCCGTTGCCGCCGGTCGAGACGATCGTGCCGGCGGTGATCGCCTGGGCGACGCCGTTGACGGTGGTGACGGTGATGCCGTCGCCGGCCGTGCCGGTGACGTTGTTGCTGAAGACCAGGGCGACGCCCGAGGTCGACGTCGCCGAGATGCCGGTCGTGCCGGTGATGCCGGCGCCGGCATCACTGACGAGCGCCACGCCGCTCGTGGCGCTGGCGGTCGCGCCGATGCCGCCGGTGGCGCTGATCGTCGCGCCCGCTTCGTTGACGATCTGGGCGATGCCGGTGGTCGTCGTCGCCTGCGCGCCGTCGCCGCCGGTGGCGACCAGGGCGCCGGCGTTGTCGATGAAGGCGACGCCGGTCGAGCTGTCGGCGTTGGCGCCGTCGCCGGCCGTGCCGGTGACCGTCGCGCCGGCCTGGACGGTGATGGACGCCACGCCGCCGCCGGTGCTGACCGCCGTGATGCCGGTCGCGCCGGTGACGTTGGCGCTGGTGTTGAGGTCGACAGTTCCGGCGCCGCTGCCGGCGATGCCGGTCGCGGCGGCGGTGATCACCGCGCCGTTGTTGACGTCGACGCCGCCGTCGCTGGTGGCGACGATGCCGTTGCCGCCGGCCCCGATGGTCCCGCCGGTGGTCACGGTGACCAGGCCGGTGTTGCTGACGGCGTTGATGCCGTCGCCGCCGCTGCTGCTCGCCGAGCCACCGGTGTTGATGGTGAGCGTGCCGGTGTCGGTGGTGGCGCTGATCGCCGGGCCGGCGCCGATGTTGTTGACCGAAGCCGAACCCGTCACCAGGACGTTGCCCGAGCCGAGCGCGAAGGCGCCGACGCCGCCGTCCACAACCGTGCCGCCGAGCGAAATGGTCGCGTCGCCGGAACCGGTGGTGGTGGCCACGGCGCCGTAGCCGGCCCCGGTGGCTTCCACGCTGCTGGCGCCGCCCAGGTTGACCGTGGCCGTGCCCGTACCCGTGCCGGTGACGCTGACGCCGGTCGCGCCGGTGACGTCGCCGTTGATGTTGGCCACACCGGCGCCGCCGGTGGTGACCTGCACGCCGATGTCGGTGGCGGTCACCGAGCCGCTGATGTTGATGTTCACCGAGCCGCTGAGGCTGATGGCGTCAACGCCATCGTCGCCGGCCGTCACCACGCCGCTGCTGAACACGGTGATCGGACCGCTGTTGCTGAACAGGTTGAAGCCGTCGGCGTCGGTGCTGCTGACATCGCCCGTCAGGTTGATGAACAGCAGGCCGGTATCCGTCGAGGCCGCGACCGCCGAGAAGAGGTTGAGCATCGAGACGTTGCCGTCGCCGTTGATATCCACAGTGCCGGCGCCGACGGCGAAAGCCCCGATGCCGCCGTCGGTGACATCGCCGCCCACGGTGACGATGGCGTTGCCGCCGCCGGTGGCGTTGGCGAGGGCCCCGAACAGGAAGGGGTCGGTGGCGTTGATGGTGGCGCCGGTCTGGACCAGGGCGAAGGCCGTTCCGGACCCGTTGGTGATGGCCGCGATGCCGCCGCCGCCGTTCAGGGCGCCGTTGGCGATGACGGTGGCGTTGCCGTTGTTGCTGGTGCCGATGGCGCCGTAGCCGACCGAGCTGGTGTCGTTGACGGTGATGGTGACCGCGCCGTTGGCGGTGACATCGACGCCGGCCCCGGTGACGCCGGTGACCAGGCCGTCGGAAGTAACCGTCACGTCGGTGGCGCCGGTCGTGCCGTCGACGACGACACCGTCGTCGCCGGTGACGTCGGAGACGTTGACGGTAACCACGCCAGTGCCGTTGGAGACGATGGAGACGCCGGCGGCGCCCGTGCCGGTGATCGCGGTCCCGAAGGCGTTGAGGGTGTAGTCGGCGTCGCCGACCTGGCCCGCGACGCCGATGCCGGCCGTGCCGGTAACGTCGCCGTTCAGGGTGACGACGGTGGTCCCGGCGGTGCCGGAGTTGGTGACGATGCCGGCCATGCCGCTGACGTCGCCATTGGTGGTGACCGTGACATTGCCGCCGGTCGAGGTGGCGCTGATGCCTTGAGCGCCCGTGACGTTGACCGCGCCGGTCGTCACATCGACGCCGCCGGCGCCGTTGGCGAACACGCCGATGCCGGCGCCCGAGAGCAGACCGGTGGCGAACACGGTGGAGGTGCCGCCGCCGGTGGAGATGGCCCGCACGGCGGTGCCGGAGGCGGTGACGGTGGTCTCATTGGTCAGGTTGACGAGGACGTCGCCACTGCCGACGGCGTTGATGCCGAAGCCGGCCACGGCGTTGACCGAGCCTTCGTTCATCCGCACCTGCACCACGCCCGCGGTGTTGGTGGCGTTGATGCCGCGGCCGGAGCCGATGGCCGGCCCGGGGCCGCCGTCGACGCCGACGTCGGTCGAGCGCAGGTCGACGAGGACCGCCGGGCCCTGGCCCTGGATGTCGATGGCGTAGCCGAGGGGATTGACGATCGTCGGGTCGCCGGCGCCGACCACATTGGTCGTCGCCCGCACGGTCAGGCGCTCGCCGGCGTTGCCGGTGATGGCGATGCCGTTGGTGACGGTGACGCCGTCTTCGAGGTTGAGGGTCAGGTCGCCGTTGGTCGTCGTCGTGTAGTCGACCGCCACATAGGCCCCGGCGCAGACGAAGATGTCGTCGGCTCCGGCGTTGGTCGAGGGGTCGCCACATTCGTCAGCGGCCATGGCCACCCCTGGCGCGATGGCCAGGCTGGAAAGGCCCACGACGCCGGCCAACAGGCTGGCGGCGACCAGCGAGGAGCTGGCCAGCAGGGATACGCGACGACGGTTACGGATGGAAACGGACATATGGGCAGCCCCCTCAGGTTGCTTATTTTCTTGGCAGGCGCGCGGGCGCACGCCGCCAAATTTGGAAACATCGTTCGGCGAACCTAGGCGAGGGCGTGGCCAACGTCCATCGGGAAATTTCGTGTCGTCTGCCTTGTTTGGGGGGCAAATCGCTCTAGACGCGAACATTGTTCGATTTGATGACCCATCTTGAGTAATGCCATTCGCGCCAACGTGTTATGACGCTTTTACGTCAGGGTCGCATGGCCCAGAATGAGGATACAGGCGGTCGATGACGGGTTTGCGCGGATGGCGGTCGGAACTGGTCTGGACCTTGGGCGATCCGGCCTCAAATGCGGCGGCTTTGCGGCATTTTCCAGATGGTCTGCTGCTTGTCGAGGCAGGCCGGATCATTCAGGCCGGGGCCTGGGACGACCTGGCCCCGACCCTGCCGCAGGACGTGCCGATCGAGGCCCTGCCCGGCCGCATCCTCACCCCCGGCTTCGTCGACGGCCACATCCATTTTCCGCAGCTGGACATGATCGCCTCGCCCGGCGGGGCCCTGCTCGATTGGCTGGAGCGCTACACCTTCCCGGCCGAGCGGGCCTTCGCCGATCCCGGCCACGCGCGCGAGGCGGCGGGACGCTTCCTCAACACCCTGCTGGCCAACGGCACGACCACGGCCATGGTCTTCGGCTCGGTGCATGCCGCTTCGGTCGAGGCGCTGTTCGAGGACGCGCTGGCCCGCGACATGCGGCTGATCGCCGGCAAATGCCTGATGGACCGGGGACCGGAGGGCCTGCGCGACACCGCGCAGGGCGGGGCGGAAGAGACGCAGGCGCTGATTCGGGCCTGGCGCGGCCGCGGGCGGCTGGGCTACGCGGTGACGCCGAGGTTCGCGCTTGGCAGTTCGCCCGAGCAGCTGACCCTGGCCGGGCGGCTGGTGGCCGACAACCCCGACGTCTGGATGCAGACCCACCTGTCGGAGAACGCCGCCGAGATCGAGGCCACCCGCCAGGCCTTCCCCGAGGCCGCCGACTATCTGGACGTCTACGACCGCTTCGGCCTGGTCACCGACCGCTCGCTGTTCGCCCACGCCATCCATCTGGACGACCGGGCCCTGACCCGCATGGGCCAGGCGAAATGCGCCTGCGCCTTCTGCCCGACCTCCAACCTGTTCCTCGGCAGCGGCCTGTTCGACCTGGAACGCACCCGGGGCTTCGGGGTGAAGGTGGCGCTGGGCACCGACATCGGGGCGGGGACCAGCTGGAGCCTGCTGACCACGGCGGCCGAGGCCTGGAAGGTCGGCCAGCTGAAGGGGACGACGCTCGACCCCCTGACCGCCCTCTATCTGGCCGGCCGGGGCGGGGCCGAGGCGCTGGGCCTTCAGGACCGCATCGGCGCCTTCGAGCCGGGGATGGAGGCCGACTTCGTGGTGCTGGACCCGGGCGGCGTTCCGGGGCTGGGCCGCCGGACGGCGGGGGCGAGCAGCCTGGCCGAGCGATTGTTCGCCCTGATGGTGCTGGGCGACGACCGGACGGTCGAGCGGACCTATCTGGCGGGCGAACTTGCGCACCAGCGCGGGTGATGGGGACTGGTTCGGCGCGAAGCGGCGTACCTGTCCCCAAGGGCAATTTGTGGTTAAACAATCATAACGATCCGGCAATTCAGTAAACGTTCGCTAACCATCCCGTGCGACCAAACACGGTATACGGACCTTTACTGTATATCTTGAGCATATCCTAAGCCCCCACCCGTAACCCTGTCTGTCAGTTCGGGGAGTCCGCGACCGCGGGACCCCAGGGGTAACGCGGGGACGTCAAAATGCGTGTCGCCACTATAGTCAGCCTGGGGGCATCGGCCCTGCTGGGCGTCGGAGCGCTGGTCGTCGCCAAGACCTGGCTGCCCGATGGGACCGGACAGGGCAAGGCGGCGGCCTCCGTCGCCCCCGTCCAGAACCTTATTCCGGTGGTCGCGGCCAAGGCCGACATCCCGTTCGGGGTGAAGCTGACCTCCAAGGACCTGATGATCATCAAGCTGCCCAAGGACGCGGTCCCGGACGGCACCTATTCGACCATCGACGCGGTCACCGCGCTGGACAACGGCGGCCCGGTCACCCTGGCCCGCTTCTCGGCCCGCGAACCGCTGCTGCCCGCCAAGCTGTCGGGCGGCGGCGTCAAGGCCAATGTCGCCGCCGTCATCGGCGAGGGCATGCGCGCCTACACCATCAAGGTCACCGACGTCTCGGGCGGCGGCGGCCATGTCACCCCCGGCGACCGGGTCGACGTGCTGGTCGCCATGGAGCCCAGCGACGACGTCAAGGTCGAGGGGGCCGGCGGCAAGGGCGGGGCGGTCAGCGGCGCGGTGCTGCAGAACGTCAAGGTTCTGGGCATGGACCTGATCGCCGACCCGGCCAACGTCGACAAGTTCATCCCCAAGACCGCCACCCTGGAAGTGTCCCTGGAGGACGCCGCCAAGCTGGCCGTCGCCGCCCAGGTCGGCGAGCTGTCCCTGGCCCTGCGCCGCACCGGCTCGGTCGAGCTGGCCCAGGCCGCGCCGGTGCGCACCCTGACCTGGACCTCCGGGGGCCTGGCCCCCGCCCCGGTCGGCGCCGCCAAGCCCGCCCGCCGCGCCGTCGGCCCCCGTCGCCCCGCCGCCGCGCGGGCCCCTGAACAACACACCCTGACCGTGGTCCAGGGCTCCGAACGGGTGACCGTCCAGGTGCCCACCGATCGCCTGGGAGGCTTCTAAGATGCGCGTTCTGTTGCTGACCGCCGGCGCCTGCCTGGCTTGCTTTTCCGTTTCCTTGGGGGCCGCGGCGCCCGCCTTCGCCCAGGCCCCGGCCCAGGCCAAGAAGGGGACGCCCGTCGTCGCCCCCAACATCGCGGCCGCCGTGCTGCCCGACGTCGATTTCCCGACCTTCACGGCCGACGCGGCCCCCAGCCGCTCGATCACCGTCGCCAAGGACAAGTCGACGGCCTTCCGCCTGAGCGGTTCGGCCGGCCAGATCGTCGTCGCCCAGCCCGACATCGCCGAGATCGTCGCCAACACCGACCGCAGCCTCTACATCCGCGGCAAGACCCTCGGCGCGACCAACATCCTGGTCTACGACACCAACAAGCGGCTGGTCGAAGTCATCGACGTCAAGGTCGGCCACGACCTGTCCGGCATCCAGTCCGACATGACCGCCGCCCTGCCGGGCGAGCCGATCAAGGTGTCGAACCTGGCCGGCGGGCTGATGCTGACCGGCGAGGTGTCGACCAGCTCGGTCGCCGCCCGCGCCAAGACCATCGCCGAACGCTACGCCCCCGGCGGCGTCAGCTCGACCCTGACCGTCGAGGCGGCCCAGCAGGTGATGCTGGAGGTCCGCATCCTGGAGGCCAGCCGCGACAGCCTGAAGGACTTCGGCGTCAACCTGGCCGTGGCCAACAACAGCGGCATCGTCTTTGGTTCGGGGTTGGGCCTGATCGGCAACAACCCGGCCCAGGGCACGCTCGGCATCTCGACCAACGTCGGCCCGACCACCATCGACGTCACCCTCAGGGCGCTGGAGGAGAAGGGCATCATCCGCACCCTGGCGCGGCCGAACCTGGCGGCGATCAGCGGCGAGGAAGCCACCTTCCTGGCCGGCGGCGAGTTCCCCTATCCGGTGCCGGCCGGGGTCGGCGAGGTGACCATCGAGTTCAAGCCGTTCGGGGTGAACCTGAAGTTCACCCCGACCGTCCAGGACAGCGGCCTGATCCGCCTGAAGGTGGCCCCCGAGGTCAGCGCCCTGGATCCGACCAACGCCCTGCGGATCGGAACCTACGAGCTGCCGGCCCTGACCGTGCGCCGCGCCTCGACGACCATCGAACTGCGCGACGGGGAAAGCTTCGCCATCGCCGGCATGTTCCAGCAGGACTACGTCAACGCCGTGCGCCAGCTGCCCTGGCTGGGCGACATCCCGGTGCTGGGGACGCTGTTCAAGTCCGGCCGCTGGAAAAGGTCCGAGACCGAGCTCTTGATCCTGGTCACGCCGCGGCTGACCACGGCGGCCGGCAGCCGGGCCCTGACCCCCAACCCAATGATCGCCGGCTCCGAGCCGACCGCCATCGACGTCATCTTCCAGAGCATGGTCATGGACAAGCCGATGACCGCTCCCGTCGGCCAGACCCCGCCCGGCCTGCCGTCCGTCAACTAGAGGAAGCTTAAGACCATGAGTTTCGCCGACCGCCGCGTTCTGGCTATCGGGCCCGGTCTGGCCGAGGCCTGCCGGGCCGCCTTCGAGGGCGCGCGCCTGGAGGTCGTCGCCGCCGACATGCTGCCGCCCGGCTGGCCGCCCGGTCATGAGCCGGAGCTGGTGGTGCTGGACGGCTCGGCCGATCCCGTGGCCCTGGCCGAGGCCATCGCCCTCTTGGCCCGCCTGCCCTTCCCGCCGGCCGCGATTCTGGCCGGCGACCAGCTGCCGGCCGGGCTGATGCGGGCCCTGCTGCGCCTGCCGCGCGCCGACATCGTCGAGGCCCCGTTCGCGCCCCGCGACCTGGGCGAGGCGGCGATGCTGCTGCTCAAGCCCACCGAGATCGCCCAGCCGGCGGCGCATGTGCAGACCGGCCGCTGCTGGACCGTCACCGGCGCCGTCGGCGGGGCCGGCGCGACCACCCTCTGCGTCGAGCTGGCCGCCGCCCTGGCCGAGCGGGCCCAGGGCAAGAAGCGGGTGGTGCTGATCGACCTCAACCTCGCAGACGGGGCCAGCGCCGCCTACCTGGGCGCGGCCGCCAACATGATGCTGGGCCGCGCCAGCCAGGAGCCGGAGCGGATCGACGCCGCTCTCTTGGAGGTGTTCGCCAGCCCGGCCCCCGGCGGCTTCGACCTGATCGCCCAGACCCGCGATCCGCACGGCTTCGAGAACGTCTCGGCCGAGGCGGTGGTGCGGGTGTTGGAAGTGGCCTGCCAGGTCTATGACTTCGTCATCGTCGATGCGCCGCGTCATCGCCGGTCCTGGACCATGGACGTCATGGCCGGCTCGGACGCCCTGCTGGTGGTCAGTGAGCTGACGGTGCCGGCCCTGCTGGCCGCCCGCAGCCTGGTCAGCGAGTTCGAGGCCGACCTGCCGGAGGGTCCGGGCCCGCGCATCATCCTCAATCGCCTGGCCAAGCGGGTGTTCGGTCCCGCCCCCTCGACCTCGGAGGCCGAAAAGGCCCTGGGCCGCAAGGCCGACGGCGGCCTGACCAGCGACTGGGAAGCCGCCGCCGCCTCGGTCAACCTGGGCGGTCCGATCCGCAGCCACCGGCCCAAGAGCCGCATCGCCAAGGACGTCGACGACATCGTCGACCGCCTGCTGGCCGCCGCGCCGCACCCGGCCCATGCGCCCGGTCACGCCGGGAGGGCTGCCTGATGGCCCGCTTCTCCCTGCGCCGCGCGCCGGTCGCCGAGCCGGTCTTCGAAGGGGTTGCGACCACCATCGTCGCGGTCGCCGAGACCCCGCCGCCGTCCAGCGTCGACAACGACATGCTCGACATGCGGCTGAGGCTGCACGCCCGGCTGATCGAGGAGATCGATCTGGGCAAACTCGGCGAGCTCGACGAGGGCGAGATGCGCCGCCAGGTGCGCAAGCTGGTCGGCGAGTTCGCCAAAGATGGCCGCTTGGCGCTGAACACCGTCGAGCTGGACCAGCTGGGCGCCGAGGTGTTCGACGAGATGGTCGGCCTTGGTCCCATCGAGCCGCTGCTCAAGGACGAGTCGATCAACGACATCCTGATCAACGGCCCCAACCAGGTCTATATCGAGCGGCGCGGCGAGCTGGTGCTGACCCCGATCCGCTTCCGCGACAACGACCACCTGCTGCGCATCGTCAACCGCATCGTCGCCGCCGTCGGCCGGCGGATCGATGAGTCGAGCCCGATGGTCGACGCCCGCCTGGCCGACGGCAGCCGGGTCAACGCCGCCATCTATCCGATCACGGTGGACGGCGCGGCTGTGTCGATCCGCAAATTCTCCAAGAAGCCGCTGAGCCTGGAACGGCTGGTCGGGGTCGGGGCCATGCCGGCCTGTGTCGCCGAGTTCCTGCACGGGGCGGTCAAGGCGCGGGTCTCCACCGTCATCAGCGGCGGCACCGGCTCGGGCAAGACCACCCTGCTGAACGCCTTCTCGGCCGCCATCAGCGAGGGCGAGCGCCTGATCACCATCGAGGACGCCTGCGAACTGCAGCTGCAGCAGCCGCATGTGGTGCGGATGGAGACCCGGCCGCCGAACATCGAGGGCAAGGGCGAGATCCGCCAGCGCGAACTGGTCAAGAACGCCCTGCGGATGCGGCCCGACCGGGTCATCCTGGGGGAAGTCCGGGGCGAGGAAGCCTTCGACATGCTGCAGGCCATGAACACCGGCCACGAAGGCTCGATGGCCACCATCCACGCCAACACCCCCCGCGACGCCATCACCCGTCTGGAGCAGATGGTGGCCATGGGCGGTCTGAGCCTGACGCCGGAAAGCATCCGCGGGCAGATCGCCAGCGCCGTGGGGATGATCGTCCAGGTCATGCGTCTGTCGGACGGCAAGCGGAAGGTGATGAGCGTCTCGGAAATCACCGGCATGGAGGGCCAGGTGGTCCAGATGCAGGAGATCTTCGGCTTCCACCGCACCGGCACCGACGCCGACGGCCATGTGCAGGGCGAGTTCAGGGCCACCGGCCTGCGCCCCAAATGCCTCGACGAGATGAACCGCCGGGGCATCCACTACGACACCGCCAACTTCGATCCCCAAAGACCCTTGTGATGGGGCCGCCCTAGATGCCCAGCTTCACCTTCGATCCCAAATGGGCCGTGCTGATCATGGTCTTCGCGGCGGTGTTCACCGGCGTGCAGGCGATCACCGGCCTGGCGCGGGTCGGCGTCGCCCGGCGCAAGGTCAACAAGCGGCTGGCCACCGTCGAGAAGACCGGCAGCCTGGAACAGCTGGTCGGGGAACTGCGCAAACAGCGGGGACTGACGGCTGACGGCGAGGTGGCCCGCGGCATGGGCTGGTTCAACGACCTGGTCATCCGCTCGGGCGTCAATGTGCAGCTGAAGAAGCACCTGCCGATGGTGCTGCTGGGCGCGGCCCTGGTCAGCGCCGTGGTCTTCATGTGGACGCGCAACTGGATGATCGCGGCCGGGGCCGGGCCGGCGCTGGGGATCATCGTTCCGGTCTTCTTCCTGAAGTTCAAGGCCGGGGCCCGGGCCAAGGCCATCGGCCTGCAGCTGCCCAACGCCCTGGAAGTCATCATCCGCAGCCTGGAGGCCGGCCACCCGGTGCCGACGGCCATCGCCCTGGTCGGCCGCGAGATGCCCGATCCGCTTGGCAGCGAGTTCGGCATGGCCGGCGACGAGATCGCCTATGGCGCCACCCTGCAGCAGGCCATCGGCCGCATCGCCGACCGTTGCCGCCACCCCGACGTCGACCTGTTCGCCGCCACCATCCGCCTGCAGGAGAAGAGCGGCGGCAACCTGACCGGCCTGCTCAAGATGAACGCCAAGGCCGTGCGCGAGCGCCACAAGATGCGGCTGAAGATCAAGGCCGCCTCCTCGGAAGGGCGGGCCAGCGCCATCATCCTGACCGCGGCGCCGTTCGGGGTGCTGGGCATTCTTACGTTCGCCAGCCCGCACTTCTACGGCGACGTCATCGGCGAGCGGCCGGTGCAGATCGGCCTCTGTATCCTGGGCGGATGGATGTTCCTGGGGAACATGGTCATGCGCAAGATGATCGACATGAGGATCTGACATGGACCCCGTGCTCTTCCAGCAGATCCTGACCTATGCGGCGGCCGGGCTGATCGCCATGAGCGTCGGCGGCGGCGGCATGATGCTGCTGCGTGAGGCCCGCAGCGGGGCCAAGCGCCGCCAGCGGCTGGCCGGCGACACGGTCGCCAGCCGCCCCGGCCAGGCCAAGTCCGACAGCGGCGTCATGCGCGGCGTCAAGCGGCTGGGCGAGAAGATGGCCATCCAGGACCCGGCCCAGCTCAGCAACATCCGCGCCAAGCTGATCCAGGCCGGCTGGTACAACCGCGAGGCCGTGGCCATCTACCTGGGCGCCCGCGGGGCCAGCCTGATCGTCGCCACCGTCGCCACCCTGTTCACCGTCCCCTGGGCGCTGAGCGGCATCGGCGGGCCGGCGGCCATCGCCGCGGCGGGCGTCTTCGCCGTGGCGGCCATCCTCGGCCCCGACCAGGTGGTCAAGGGCCGGCGGAAGAAGATGGAACTCGAGTACATGGAGGGGTTTCCCGACATGCTCGACCTGCTGGTCGCCTCGGTCGAGGCCGGCCTCTCCCTCGACGCCGCCGTCAACCGGGTGGCCGAGGAGATGGGCCGCCGCTATCCCAACCTGGCCGCCCACCTGCGGTTCCTGACCCTGGAGCTGCGGGCCGGCAAGGCGCGCCGGGAAGCCTGGGGCGCCTTCGCCGAACGGCTGGGCATCGAGGAGGCCCGGTCCCTGGCCACCATGCTGCGCCAGGCCGAGGAGATGGGCACCAGCCTGGGCGAGACCCTGGCCGTCTTCTCCGACGACATGCGGTCCAAAAGGATGCTGCGGGCCGAGGAGAAGGCCATGGCCCTGCCGGCCAAGCTGATGGTCCCGCTCATCCTGTTCATCTTCCCCTGCCTGCTCGGCGTGCTGATCCTGCCGGCGGCGTATCGGATCAGCCAGTCGATGGTCGGTGGGGGGTAGTCCTACGGAGTTGCGGGGACACCAGACTTATCTCGCCCCCGCTCGTTGGCGCAGTTTCGGGGACACTATACTTAATTCCGTTGGCCTTGCTTGTGCAGCCAGCGGTGTGGCCGGAATTAAGTATAGTGTCCCCGAAACTCGGTCCCCGCCGGTTGCCTGAGATAAGTCTGGTGTCCCCGTAACTCCTGCGGCTTCAGGCCTTGGCCAACGCGCTCTTCCGCCGTCCGTAGAGCAGGTAGACCACCACGCCGATGCCGTTCCAGATGAAGAAGCCCCAGATGGCGGTGTTGGGCAGGGTCGTGAACAGGTAGAGGCAGCCGAGCACGCCGAAGACGCCGACCACCGGCCAGAGCGGGGTCTTGAAGATGCGCTTCAGCTGCGGCGCCTTGACCCGCAGGATCATCATGCAGACCAGCACGGCCACGAAGGCGGCCAGGGTGCCGGCATTGGCCAGGGCGGCGATCTCGCCCAGCGGCAGGAAGCCGGCCAAGAGGGCGGCCAGGACGCCGGTGATCAGGGTGACGAAACTGGGGGCGCCGCGCTTGGAGACCTTGGCCAGTCCGACCGGCAGCAGACCGTCGCGGGCCATGACGAAGAAGATGCGGCTCTGGCCGTACATGAAGGCCATGATCACCGTCGGCAGGGCGATGACGGCGGCGGCGGCGACCAGCTTGGCGGCCCCGGCGTGGCCCAGCTGCTCCATGACATAGACCAGCGGCGCGTCGGCCTTGGCGAACAGGTCGGGCAGGACGGCGCCGATCGCGGCGGCGGCGACCAGCATGTAGATGGCCGTGCAGGCGATCATCGAGCCGACGATGCCGATGGTCAGGTTCTTTTCCGGATTCTTGGTCTCTTCGGCGGCGGTCGACACCGCGTCGAAGCCGTAGAAGGCGAAGAAGATGATCGAGGCCGCCGCCATCACCCCGACCTTGGTCCCGTCGGCGTTGACGCCCGAGAAGCCGAACGGGCTGAAGGGGGTGAAGTGGCTGGCGTCGAAGGCCGGCAAAGCCAGAAAGACGAACAGGCCCAGCGCCGCCAGCTTCACGGCGACCAGGATCATGTTGACCGTGGCGCTCTCCTTGGTGCCGACCAGCAGCAGGCCGGCGACGAGGAGGGCGATCAGGGCGGCCAGCAGGTTGAAGCCGCCGCTGAAGACGAGGTGGCCGCTCTCCAGCGCGAAGGTCGAGGCCATCCATTTGGGGTCGACGGGGATGGTGACGAACTCGGCCGCGTGGCCGGCCCAGCCGGCGGCGACGGCGCCGCAGACGACGGTGTATTCGAGGATCAGGCTCCAGCCGACGATCCAGGCCAGGCCCTCGCCGAGCACCGAGTAGCTGTAGGTATAGGCGCTGCCGGCGGCCGGCATCATGGTGGCCATCTCGGCATAGGCGAGAGCCGCACAGGCGCAGACGGCCCCGGCGATGGCGAAGCTGAGCATGACGCCCGGCCCGGCCAGCCCGGCTCCGACCCCGATCAGGGTGTAGATACCGGTGCCGACGATGGCCCCGACGCCGAGCGCGATCAGGTGCGGCCAGCCCAAGGTGGCCTTGAGCTTGTGATGCTCGGCGACGAACCCGCCGTCCATGGGCTTGCGACGCGTCAGGAAACTCATGCGGATTCTCCCCGGAATTGGCGCGAGGATGGGGGTGTTTTGCCCGCCCTGAAAAGTCCCTTCTCCCGCTCGTCGGGAGAAGGTGGCGGCGTAGCCGCCGGATGAGGGCAGCGCCGGCCCCGGATAGCTGGGCGCGTTCTGGCGCGTTCGGCGCTGTCGCCAACCTTCACCTTCCGCTCTGCCCTCATCCGACCCGCTTCGCGGGCCACCTTCTCCCGACCAGCGGGAGAAGGGATTGCGTGGGCAAATCGGCCGGTCCAACCTCGCCGCCGCATCATCGGAGAGACCCCGCCATGTGGAAGGCCCTGAGCGCCGCCGCCCTGATCGTCCTCGTTCCCATGGCCGCCGCGGCCCAGGCGCCGGACTCGAAGGCCAGGCTGGACGCCATCGTCGCCGACTACCAGGCCTGGTCCGACCGCGAGAACCCGATCGGGGCCGGGGCCAACGGCGATCGCGAGGCGCTGGGCAAACTGCCGGACGTCACCCTGGCGGCCGACCAGCGGCGGGCCAGGGACCTGGCCGGCTTCGAGGCGCGGCTGAAGGAGATTCCCGAAGGCGGCCTGTCGGAGAACGACGCCCTCAACCGCGCCATCCTGATCCGGGTGGTCGACGACGACATCGCCTCGATCAAATTCGACCAGAGCCGCTTCGCCTTCTCCAGCGACGACACCTGGGAAGGCAACCTCAGCTACCTGGCCGACAGCGCCCCGATGAGCAGCAAGGCCGACGCCGAGGCCTGGCTGAGCCGACTGGCCGGCGTGCCCAAGCTGTGGGCCGACAGCACCGACAACGCCCGCCGGGGCATCAAGACCGGCTGGGTGCAGCCGCGCTACATCGCCGAACGGGTGCTGGGCGAGGCGAGAGCCAACGTCGCCAAGCCGGTCACCGAGGCCGACCCGCTGGTGCGGGTGTTCGACAAGCTGCCGGCCAGCGTCACCCCGGCCGAGAAGGCCGCCTTCAAGGCCCGCGGCGTCGCCCTGCTGACGGAGAAGATCACCCCGGCCCGGGCCGCCTTCGTCACCTTCCTGGAGAAGGAATACATCCCGGCCACCAAGCCCGAGATCGGCGTTGGCCGGCTGAAGGGCGGCAAGATCTATTACGCCTGGCTGGCCCGCCACTACACGACCACCAACATGACGCCCGAGGAGATCCATGCGCTGGGCGTCGCCGAAGTGGCGCGCATCCGGGCCGAGATGGACACCGTCATGGCCCAGACCGGGTTCAAGGGGACCTTTCCCGAGTTCCTCGCCTTCCTGCGCAGCGACAAGCGGTTCGTCGCCGAGTCGCGGCAGGACCTGATGGAGAAGGCCTCGGAGATCGCCAAGCGCATCGACGACCGCCTGCCGGCCTTCTTCGGGACCCTGCCCCGCCTGCCCTACGGCGTGCGCGAGGTGCCTCGGGAGATCGAGGACAACTACACGACCGGCCGCTACTTCCCCGGCAGCCCGCAGCTGGGCGTGGCCGGCGGCTATATGGTCAACACCGGCAAGCTGGACCAGCGGGGCCTGTACGAACTGCCGGCCCTGACCCTGCATGAAGCGGTCCCCGGCCACCATCTGCAGATCGCCCTGAGCCAGGAGCTGCCGGAGGTCCCGGCCTTCCGCCGCGACGCCGACATGACCGCCTTCGTCGAGGGCTGGGGGCTGTATTCCGAGCGGCTGGGCGTCGAGATGGGCATCTATCGCGACCCCTATGAGCAGTTCGGCCGGCTGTCCTACGAGATGTGGCGCGCCTGCAGGCTGGTCGCCGACACCGGCATGCACTACCTCGGCTGGGACCTGGAGAAGGCCCGCGCCTGCTTCACCGACAACAGCGCCCTGTCGGCCCACAACATCGACGCCGAACTGGCGCGGTATGTGAGCTGGCCCGGCCAGGCCCTGGCCTACAAGATCGGCGAGCGGACCCTGGTGAAGGTGCGGGCCAAGGCCGAGACGGAACTGGGCGAGACGTTCGACGTCCGCCGCTTCCACGACGCGGTGCTGCTGGCAGGACCGCTGCCGATGGACCTGCTGGAAGCGCGGATCGACCGGTGGATCGCGAGTGAGAAGGCGCGTTAGCCTCTTTCAATCTGTCATCCTCCGGGCCCGCGAAGCGGGAACCGGGGGACCCATCTTTCCGCGTGAAAACTGCGGGGAGTCCTTCCGGAGCCGCCATGGGTCCCCCGGTCCGCTACGCGACCGGAGGATGACAGCTATTTTTGGTGTTTCGGTGGGCTAAACCCCCGCCCCTGTCCAGTCCCCGTACCCCGCCCCGTCCGGCTTGCGGCCGGTGAGCTTGGCGTTGAGGCGATGGATGGTGCGGCTGCCGGTGGTCTTGAACATCGCCGGCACGAGGCCGTGAACCAAGCAGGCCAGCCCCGCCGCCAGCAGGGTCAGCCCCACGCCCCAGGAGGCGCGGAAGTGTTCGGTATAGGTCTCGCCAACCGCGCGGGGGTGTGCGGTGAAGGGGTTGTCCATCGTCGGCCCTCGATGTGGTGGCCCTGCTTGGCAGGGGCTGGCGGCGGGATCAAGGCGGCAGGGTAATCGAAGCGGCGACCACTATAGCAGGAGCGGCCCCGGGGTAAGGCCCGATTGTTCAATGTTTTCCGCTATTTGATGCAGGGATGGCGGCTGTATTGAATGTCGGTGAAGCGACAATTTCATGGAGGTCGTGGCTGTAAAAGATGGCGGTCGAATGATGAAATTCAGCCCAGTTCGCGCGAGCGGGCGACGGCGGCGGCGACCGCCTGTTTCAACAACGGCTCGAGGCCCGATTCGGCCATCAGCACCTCCAGCGCCGCCTGGGTGGTGCCGCCGGGCGAGGTGACCTGGCGGCGCAGCTCGGCCGGCGGCGTGTCGCCCGAGGCCATCAGGGCGGCGGCGCCGGTCAGGGTGGAGCGGGCCAGCGTTGCGGCGGCCTCGGGGCTCAGGCCGGCGGCGACGCCCGCCGCCTCCAGCGCCTCGGTGAAGGCGTAGAGGTAGGCGGGGCCGGAGCCGCTGACGGCGGTGGCGGCGTGCATCAGGTCTTCGTCGGCGATCTCGACCACCTTGCCGAGCGGGTCGAACAGGGCGTGGGCGCGGGCCCGGGCCTGGGGGTCGGCGGCGCAGACGGATGCCGTGCCCTGGTTGATGGCGACGGCGGTGGTCGGCATGACGCGGGCCACCCGCAGGCCGCCGAAGGCCTGCGCGATGTCGGCGGCGGCGACGCCGGCGGCGATGGAGACGATCACGGCGTCGGGGGAGAGGTGGGCCGAGACCTGGGCGGCGGCCTCGCGCCAGACCTGGGGTTTGACGGCGAGGAGGACGGTGCGGCAGGCGCCGAGCTCGCTGTCCGGCGGATTGAGCCGCATGCCGTGGATGTCGGCGGCGCCGGGATTGGGATCGCGGATGTAGATCTCGGAGGCGGAAAAGGTCCCGGCCCGCCGCCAGCCCTCGATCATGGCGCCGCCCATGCGTCCGACGCCGAGGATGAGGAGAGGGGTCATGGGGGGCGGGTCCTGCGCTCGAACACTCCCTCCCCTTTATGGGGAGGGACAGCGAGGCGAAAGCCTCGCAGGGTGGGGTACGAAAATCAAAGGGCGCCAAACCCGAGGGATTGGCACCCGTCATCCGACTTCCCCACCCGTCACGCTGCGCGTGACACCCTCCCCATAAAGGGGAGGGAGGGCGCGAGCCCTTCACCGTCGGTGAAGCTACGCCCGGCCGACCGTCTCGAACATGCAGGCGGCCATGGCCTCTTCCGGCGATTTCGCGCCGGCCAGCAGGAAGTCGAAGGCCGGGTAGAAGCGGTCGGCGGCTTCCATCGCCACGTCGATCATTGCGGCCGTCTGGGCCGGGGTCGGGCGTTCGGCGCCGAACAGGCCCATGGCGTGGCGGAAGACCACCTCGCCGTCGTCGGCCCAGATCTCGAAATGGCCCTGCCAGAGGCGCTGGTTGACCAGGTTGGCGAGGTCACAGGCCTTGCCGCGCGTGGCCTTGCCGGCCTTCAGGTCGATGGAGAGGCACAGCTGCAGACACTCGGCCTCGGGCCGCCAGGCGAACCACAGCTCGTAGTCCTTCCAGTCACCGGCCAGGGAGAAGGCGAGATCGCCGTCCTCGGTGCGGTCGAAGGCCAGGTTTTCCGCCGAGAGGACGTGTTCGACCACCTCGAGCGGGTCGAGCGCCAGGAAGGCTTCGTCGTCTTCGGGAGCTGAAATGTCCATCGGTCTTACCGTCCTTTGGAAGGCAGGCGGCGACGGTGGAGGTTCCCCCGAATCACCTGCACGTCCCGACCCTAGTCCTGTTCGTTTACGAGGTCACAACCGCTTCATTCGCGGCGGGAGCGCTACTCGCCCTTTGTCGTTTCAGGCGCCGCACCCTTGAGGGCGGCGACTTCGGCGCGCAGGGCGGCGATCTCGGCTTTCAGGGCCTCGAACTCGTCGCGGCGGATCAGGTCGAGTTCGGCGGCGAAACGGTCGCCCTGGGCGCGGAAGGCGGCCTTGGCTTCTTCGCCGGCGGCCTGGGCGAGGCCGGCGGCCGCGGTGGTCAGCTTGGCGATCTCGTCCAGGAAGGGGTTCTGGGTGTGCATGGCTTAACTCATATGGGAAACGATTGGTGAATGCGAAGGAGATTAGCTAGGACATCCCCAAGTTTCGTCTCTTTCGTGGTCGCGCGTTTGGCCCGATAACCGGTTCCCACTTATCGGAACGCGCTAAGCGAGGTTAACGTCCGTGCCCTTCCCTGACATCAGCCCCTACGTCGGCGGCTGGACCATCGAGCTGTTCGGCGGCACCTTCGGGATCCGCTGGTACGCCCTGGCCTATGTGGCCGGCATCCTGCTGGGCTGGCGCTACGCCGTGCGGCTGGCGCGCAATCCGAAACTGTGGGGCGGCCAGACGCCGACGGCCAACGCGGCCCAGATCGACGACCTGATCCTGTGGGTGACGCTGGGGGTCATCCTCGGCGGGCGGCTGGGCTATGTGCTGTTCTACCAGCCGCACCTGATCTGGGAGAACCCGGCCGAGATCATCAAGATCTGGCAGGGCGGCATGAGCTTCCACGGCGGCCTCTTGGGAGTGATCGCGGCGCTGGTCTTCTTCGCCCGCGGAAACAAGATCGACCTGATCAAGCTGGGCGATCTGGTGGCGCCGGCGGTGCCCATCGGCCTGTTCTTCGGCCGGGTGGCCAACTTCATCAACGGCGAGCTGTGGGGCCGGCCGACGACCATGCCCTGGGGCGTCATCTTCCCCGGCGCCGACGGCTTCCCGCGCCATCCGAGCCAGCTCTATGAGGCGGCGCTGGAGGGGATCGTGCTGTTCCTGGTGCTGCGCTGGGCGACGCACAGCAAGCTCTGGCTGCAGCGGCGGGGCGTGGTCTGCGGGCTGTTCCTGGCCGGCTACGGCCTGGTGCGGATGGCGCTGGAGAATGTGCGCGAGCCCGACAGCTTCCTCTCCGACCTGTTCGGCCTGGGCGGCAGCGTGACCATGGGCATGCTGCTTTCGCTGCCGATGCTGGTCGGCGGGGCCTGGCTGATCTGGCGGGGGCTGAAAGAGCCGGTGGCAGTTGTGAAGACCGACGCCGCCCCGGCGAAGGAAGAGGACGCCAAGTCGGCCCCATGAGCTTGAAAGAACGGCTGAAGGCCGAGATCGCGGCGGGCGGGCCGATCCCGGTCGCCGACTACATGGTGCGTTGCCTGCACGACGGCAGGGACGGCTACTACGCCACCCGGCCGGGCTTGCCCGGTCTTGGGGGCGGCGACGGCGACTTCGTCACCGCCCCGATGGTCAGCCAGATGTTCGGCGAGCTGATCGGCCTGTGGTGCGTCGAGAGCTGGACGCGGCTGGGCAGGCCGGGGCGCTTCCGGCTGGTCGAGATGGGGCCCGGCGACGGGACCCTGATGAGCGACCTGTTGCGCGCCGTGCGGCTGGCCCCCGATTTCCTGGCCGCCGCCGACCTGTGGCTGGTCGAGACCTCCGGGCCGTTGAAGACGGCGCAGGATGCCAAGCTGGCCGGTTCGGGCGCGCAGTGGGCCGACAGCCTGGACGCCGTGCCGGGCGGGGCGCCGTTGATCCTGATCGCCAACGAGCTGTTCGACTGCCTGCCGGCCCGCCAGTATGTGCAGACGCCGGGCGGCTGGGTCGAGCGGCTGGTGGGCCTGACGCCGGACGGCGAACTGACCTTCGGCCTGGCGCCGAGCGAGCATGGCGAGACGCCGGCTGAGGGGGCGATGATCCTGGAGGTCTCGCCGGCCCAGGACGCGCTGGCGGCGGCGATCGCCACGCGGGTGGTCGAGGACGGCGGCGCCGCCCTGATCGTCGACTACGGCCGCGACAAGCCGGAGTTCGGCGACACCCTGCAGGCGCTGAAAGGTCATGAGAAGGTCGGGGCGCTGGATTTCCCGGGCGAGTCCGATCTCACGGTGCATGTCGACTTCCCCAGCCTGCTGACCGCCGCCCGCGAGGCCGGCGCCGAGGCGGCCGACCCCGTGCCGCAGGGTCTGTTCCTGGGGCGGCTGGGAATCCAGCATCGGGCCGAGGCGCTGATCGCGGCGCGGCCGGATCGCTCGATGGTGATTGGGCGACAGCTGGCGCGCCTGGTGGCGCCGGACCAGATGGGCGAGCTGTTCAAGGTGGTGAGCATCCACCAGCCGGGGTTTGTCCCGCCGGGGTTTGAGAGCGCCTGACGACAGCGCCCGATAATCCGGGGACACTATATAGATTTCCGCATCCCGCGACCTGCCAGTCCTCCGATGGCGGCGGCGAAAATCTATATAGTGTCCCCGGATTATCGGCCACCGGCGGTGGAAGTCCTGTCGCTGACCGGCGTTCTCCGCGCTTGCTAATAACTGACCAGTCAGTTATTAAGGCGTCATGCAACCCGGTCCCCCCAAGTTCCAACGCCGCAAGGAAGACCGTCCCGGCGAGATCGTCGCGGCGGCCCTGGCGGTGTTTTCCGAGAAGGGCTTCGCGGCCGCCAAGCTGGATGAGATCGCCCGGCGGGCCGGGGTCTCGAAGGGGGCGCTGTATCTCTATTACGAGACCAAGGAAGACATCTTCCACGCGGTGGTGAAGACCGCCGTCGCCCCCGACATCGAGGTGGTGAAAAGCCGGCTGGAGGCCTTCCCCGGGCCGTTCGGCGGGCTGTTGGAGATCTTCCTGCCGACCATCGCCGGCATCCTGTCGGTGTCGCCGGTGGCCGGCATCGGCAAGATGGTGATCAGCGAGGGGCGCAATTTCCCGGAGCTGGCCCGCTATTGGCACGACGAACTGGTCGCGCCGATGATCGGCCTGGTCAGCGGCCTGATCGCCCGGGCCCAGGATCGCGGCGAGGTGCGGCCCGGCGATCCGAAGCTGTTCGCCGTCCAGATGGTCGCCCCCTTCCTGATGGCCCTGCTCTGGCGCGAGACCTTCGTGCCGGTCGGGGCCAAACCGTTCGATCTCAACCTCCTGGCCGCCCAGCACCTCGCCGTGCTGAAGGACGGCTTGTTGATCGGGAGCGCGTCATGAAGCGTCCGCCCAAAGCTGTCCTGATCGGCCTGGGGGCCGTGATCATCGCCGCCGTCGCGGCCTGGGCCTTCTGGCCCAAGGGCGGGCCCGAGCCGCTGACCGGCTATGTCGAGGGCGAGACCCTGTATTTCGCCGCCCCGCAGTCGGGGGCCCTGACGGCGCTGAACGTCGAGCGCGGCCAGCGGGTGGCGGCCGGGGCGCCGCTGTTCCAGGTCGATCCGGGCACGGCGCGGGCCCAGGAAGCCCAGGCCGCGGCCCAGGCGGCGGCGGCCCAGGACCGGGCGGTCGATGCGCTGAAAGGTCAGCGGCCGCAGGAGCTGGCGGTCATCCAGGCGCAGCGGGCCAGTGCGAAAGCGCAGCTCGACCAGGCCGAGGCCGATTTCCGCCGGGTGCAGACCCTGGCGGCCAAGGGCATCTATGCGCCGGCCAGGCTGGACCAGGCGCGGGCCAGCGCCCAAGTGGCGCGGGCGCAGTACCAGGAGACGGTCAAGCGGCTGGACGTCGCCGAGCTGGGGGCCCGCGAGGACCAGGCCCGGGCGGCGGCGGCCGAGGCCCAGGGCGCGCAGGCGGGCCTGAGCGAAGCGGAGATCCGCGCCCGCCAGCTGGCCCCCGTGGCCCCGACGGCCGGGCGGATCGAGGATGTCTTCTACAGGCCCGGCGAATGGGCGGTGGCCAACACGCCGGTCGTCGCCCTGCTGCCCGACGCGCGGGTCAAGCTGCGTTTCTATGTGCCGGAGACCGAGGTGACGCGGTATCGGCCGGGTGGCCGGGTGCGGTTCAGTTGCGACGGTTGCAAGGGGGGCGAGGCGAGGATCGCCTACGTCAGTCCGCGCCCGGAGTTCACCCCGCCGGTGATCTACAGCCGGGGCAATCGCGAGCGGTTGGTGTTCCTGGTCGAGGCGACGCCGGAAGCGCCGCGAGAGCTGGCGCCGGGGCAGCCGGTGGACATTGAAAGGCTGGGTCGGTGAGCGGCGCAATCCGAGCCCTTCTCCCGCTTGTCGGGAGAAGGTGGCCGCGAAGCGGTCGGATGAGGGCAGCGCCGGCCATCGACGACTGCGTTCGTTCTGGCGCCGTCGGCAAGGCCGCCAACCTTCCAATGCCGGCGCTGCCCTCATCCGACCCCCGTCGGGGGCCACCTTATCCCGACAAGCGGGAGAAAGGCTGGGTCGGTGAGCGGCGCAATCCGAGACCTTCTCCCGACAAGCGGGAGAAGGGACGGTGACTTCCCTCGCCATCGACGTCCACGGCCTCAACAAGGCCTTCGGCGACAAGCACGTCGTGCGCGATCTCGACATCCAGGTGCAGTCCGGGAAGGTCACCGGCTTCCTCGGCCCCAACGGCTCGGGCAAGACCACCACCATGCGGATGCTGTGCGGCCTCTTGACCCCCGACAGCGGCGAGGGCGAGGTGCTGGGGCTGGATTTCCGCAAGGAGGCGCGGGTCATCAAGCGGCGCACCGGCTACATGACCCAGAAGTTCTCGCTCTATGACGACCTGACCATCGCCGAGAACCTGGAGTTCACCGCCCGGGTCTATGGCATGGACGGCCGGCGCAAGCGGGTCGACGAGGCGCTGGAGAAGCTGGGCCTGAGCTCGCGGCGGAGTCAGCCGGCCGGGGCGCTGTCGGGGGGGTGGAAACAGCGACTGGCGCTGGCGGCGGCGACCCTGCATGAGCCGGACCTCCTGCTGCTCGACGAGCCGACAGCCGGGGTCGACCCCAAGGCCCGGCGGGAGTTCTGGGACGAGATCCACGCCCTGGCGGCCGGCGGGCTGACGGTGATGGTCTCCACCCACTACATGGACGAGGCCGAGCGCTGTCACGACATCGCCTACATCGCCTACGGCCGGCTGATGGCGCGAGGGACGACGGCGGAACTGATCGACCAGTCGCGGCTGGTCACCTATCGCGCCGAGGGCGCCACTCAAGAAGGAATGGGCGCCGATCATCTGTCCACGGAGCTTTCGCAAAAGCCGGGCGTCGAGATGGCCGCGCCGTTCGGCTCCGCCCTGCATGTCAGCGGCACCGACCGCGCCGCCCTGGAGGCCGCCATCGCCCCCTATCGCCGGCCGGGCCTGACCTGGAGCGAGACGCGTCCGACCATCGAGGACGTCTTCATCCATCTGATGAACCAGGCGGAGGACAACTTCGCATGAATGGGCAACGCATCCTGGCGGTGCTGATCAAGGAGTTCATCCAGCTCACCCGCGACCGGCTGACCTACGCCATGATCCTGGCCATCCCGATCGTGCAGCTGTTGCTGTTCGGCTATGCCATCAACAACGATCCGCGCCACCTGCCGGCCATCGTGCTGGACCAGGACCGCAGCGCCTTTTCCCGCTCCGTCCTCGTCGCCCTCGACAACACCCAGTATTTCCGCTTCGTCGAGGAGGCCCACAGTCCCGCCGAGCTCGACGCCGCCATCGAGGAGGGCCGGGCCCAGTTCGCCATCACCATTCCGCAGGACTTCGGCCGCCGGGTGGTGCGCGGCGACAAGGCCCAGGTCCTGATCGAGGCCGACGCCTCCGATCCGACCACGGTCGGCGGGGCGGTGGCGGCGGTGTCCGGCCTGACCAGCCAGGCGCTGAGCCACGACCTGACCGGTCCGCTGGCGGGCAAGGCGGCGTCGGCGCCGTTCGAGGTGGTCGTCCACCGGCGCTATAACCCCGAGAACATCACCGCCTACAACATCGTGCCGGGCCTGCTGGGCGTCGTGCTTTCCATGACCCTGGTGATGATGACCGCCCTGGCCCTGACCCGCGAGCGCGAGCGGGGGACCATGGAGAGCCTGCTGTCGACGCCGGTCGAGCCGCTGGAGGTGATGATCGGCAAGCTGGCGCCCTATGTGGTCATCGGCCTGATCCAGACGGCGATCATCCTGATCTTCGCCAAGCTCCTGTTCGATGTGCCGTTCGTCGGCGGCTGGGGGGCGTTGAGCCTGGGGGTGATGCTGTTCATCGTCGGGTCGCTGAGCCTGGGCTTCCTGTTCAGCACCCTGGCCAAGAGCCAGCTGCAGGCCATGCAGATGTCCTTCTTCTACCTGCTGCCCTCGATCCTGCTGTCGGGCTTCATGTTCCCGTTCCGCGGCATGCCCGGCTGGGCCCAGGCGATCGGCGAGGTCATCCCGGTCACCCATTTCCTGCGCATCGTGCGGGGGGCCCTGCTGAAGGGCGTCGGGGTCGAGCATGCCTGGGGGAGCCTGTTGGCGCTCACATTGTTCGTGGCGGTGGTCACCGGGCTGGCGATGAGTCGCTATCGCACGACCCTGGACTAGACAAAGCGCGCCGGCTCACGCATCCCCCGCCCATGGCGGTCTATACGGACATCACCGACGAGGAGCTGGAAGGCTTTCTCGCCCGATACGATCTGGGCGAGCCGCTGGCGTTCAAGGGCATCGCCGAGGGCATCCAGAACTCCAACTTCCTGCTGGAGACGGCGGGCGGACGGTTCATCCTGACCGTCTATGAGCGCGGGGTGACGGCGCAGGAACTGCCCTACTTCCTCGATCTGATGGGTTACCTGGCCGAGGCCGGCTTTCCCTCGGCGCGGCCGATCCCCGACCGCGAGGGCGTGGTGCTGCAGTCGATCCGCGGCAAGCCGGTGGCGCTGGCCCAGTTCCTGCCCGGCCTGTCGGCGCGGCGGCCGACGGTCGCCCAGTGCCGGCAGGCGGGCGAGGGCCTGGCCTGGCTGCACCAGGCGGGCGCCGGCTTTGCGGGACGGCGGGTCAATGACCTGGGCCAGGCGGCCTGGGCGCCGTTGTTCAAGGGGCTGGAAGGCGCCGCCGAGGGGCTGAAGCCCGGGCTGTCGGCGACGATCGCGGCCGACCTGGCGCATCTGGCGGCGCACTGGCCGAAAGAGCTGCCGGCCGGGGTGATCCACGCCGACTTCTTCCCCGACAATGTCTTCTTCCGCGAGGGGCGGTTCGCCGCCGCCATCGACTTCTACTTCGCCTGCGACGACGCCTATGCCTACGACTTGGCGGTGACCCTCAACGCCTGGTGTTTCGAGAGCGCCGGGGAGTTCAACATCACCGCCGGCAAGGCGCTGCTGGCCGGCTATGAGGCGCGGCGGCCCTTGAGCGACGCCGAGCGGGCGGCGCTGCCGGTGCTGGCCCATGGGGCGGCGATGCGGTTTTTCCTCACCCGGCTGGCCGACTGGATCAGCACGCCGGCGGGGGCTCTGGTCAAGCCGAAGGATCCGATGGAATACGAACGCAAGCTGGCGGTCCACCGGGCCGGCCTATCGATCCTGACGGACGCCGTATGACCCCCAAGGTGGTGATCTATACCGACGGCGCCTGCCGGGGAAATCCCGGGCCGGGCGGCTGGGGCGCGGTCTTGATGATGGGCAAGCACATCAAGGAGCTGAAGGGCGGCGAGCCGGCGACGACCAACAACCGCATGGAGCTGATGGCGGCGATCCAGGCGCTGGAGGCGCTCAACAAGCCCTGCACGGTCGAGCTGCACACCGACAGCAAATACGTCCAGCAGGGCATCAAGGAGTGGCTGCACCTGTGGAAGGCGCGCGGCTGGAAGACCTATTCCAAGGGGGCGGTCAAGAACGACGACCTGTGGAAGCGGCTGGACCAGGCGCGGCTGCGGCACGAGGTCGACTGGCGCTGGATCAAGGGCCACGCCGGCCATGAGTGGAACGAGCGGGCCGACGTGCTGGCCGGCGAGGGCATGCGCGAGGCGCTCGGGGAAGCCTGAGTCCGGCGAAGGCTTGACAAGTTCAGCGTTGAACGAGTTAATTGGTTCAACGTTGAACGAAAGGCGCGTGCGCCATGGACCGTCGAAACTTCATCTCCCTGGTCGGCGGCGGCGTGGTGATGGCCGCCGGGCTTTCCGGCTGCGCCAAGGGGCCGGACGCCAGCGTCGCCTGGGTCTCGCCCGGCTCGTCGGAGCGGGACGTGCGCCGCTACGCCCTGGCCCACGCCATCCTCGCCCCCAACCCGCACAACCGCCAGCCCTGGCTGGCCCGGCTGGACGGCGAGGACACGGTCACCCTGTTCATCGACCGGACGCGCCTGCTGCCGGCCACCGACCCGTTCAGTCGCCAGATCGTCATCGGCTGCGGGGCCTTCCTGGAGCTGCTGGCCATCGCCGCCGGGGCCAAGGGCTATACCGCGACCGTGACCGCCTTCCCGGACGGACAGCCGGCCGACACCCTGGATGACCGGCCGTTCGCGCGGGTTGTCTTCGCCAGGGGCGGGACGCTCGACCCGCTGTTCCGCCACATTCTCCGTAGACGGACGGTTCGCGAGCCATTCGACAGAACCCGCAAGCTGCCGGCCGCCGACCTGGCCGCCCTGCAGGCCGTCGCCGGCGAGGGACTGCGCGCCGGGGCCGCGACGACGGGAGCGTCGTTCGACGGCTGCAGGGTCGTCACCTTCGAGGCCTTCGAACGGGAGTGCGATACCCCGGCGGCGCACCAGGAGACGGTCAACCTGATCCGCATCGGCGACAGGGAGATCGCCGAGCACCGCGACGGCATCTTCCTGCGCGGTCCCGGAATCGAGGCGCTCAAGACGGTCGGCCTGCTGACCCGCGAGACCCTGGCCAAGCCCGGGAGCCAGGCTTTCAAGCGGGCCAAGAGCTTCGCCGCGCCGCAGAGCGCCACTGCCGCCGCCTTCATCTGGCTGATCAGCGACGGAAACGACCGACTGGCCCAGATCGCCTCCGGCCGGGCCTACGCCCGCATGACCCTGGAGGCCACGGCCCGCGACATCGCCCTCCAGCCGATGAGCCAGGCCCTGCAGGAGTATCCGGAGATGGCGCCGCTGAAGGCCGAGATCGACAGGCTGGTTGGCGTTCAGAGCGGCGAGCGGCTGCAGATGCTGGTCCGGGCCGGCTACGCCAAGGACGTGGTTCCGGCCCCGCGCAAGGGCCTCGACGATCTGTTCCGGCCCAATCCTTTGAGGGGCGCCTGATGGCCCTGAAGGACCGGCCCGACGTCTCGGTGCTGACCGAGATCGGCATCATTTCGCAGCTGTCCAACGCGGCGCTGGAACGCAGCCTGCCCGAGGGGATGAGCGCCGCTCAGTTCGGAGTGCTGACCCACTTCATGCGGCGTGGCGGCGAGGAGAGTCCGGCGAAACTGGCGGCGGCCTTCCAGGTCACCAAGGGGGCGATGACCAACACCCTGCAGCGGCTGGAGGGGCAGGGGTTCGTCGCAGTGGTGGGAGATGCGGTCGACGGGCGGAAGAAACGGGTGTCGCTGACGGCGGAGGGCGCGCGGGCCTACGAGGCCGGGCTGATGGCGCTGCGGCCGCGCATGGAGGGGCTGCGGGAGGCGTTCACCGACGCGGAGTTCGCGGCGGCGCTGCCGTTCCTGAAGGCGCTGCGGATGTGGATGGACGAGAACCGGTAGAGCCCCCTCCCCTTCCGACTATCCCGACGAAAGTCGGGACCCAGCTGGCAAACCAGAGGACAGGCTGGCGCTGATCAGAGCCGCACCCGGCGCCGTGAGTGGACACTGGGTCCCGACTTTCGTCGGGATGATCGGATTTTGGGTGGGGCTGCCCCTAAGCCGCCTTCACCCGCAGGCTCGCCGCAGAAATCACTTCCAGCACCTGCACCGGCTTGCCCGGGATGAGCGCGTCATCGCTGAGCGCGTCCCATTCCTTGCCTTCGACATGCACCCGGCCACGGCCTTCGGCGAAGATGCTGGCCGCTTCGCCGCGGGCCCCGATCAGGCGGGTGATGTTGTCGTTGATGTCCGGTCCGTCGCCCGAGATGTTGCGCGGCAGGTAGCGCCGCGCCGTCACCGTGACGCCGATGGTGATCACCGCGTAGATCAACAGGTGCACCGCGACGTTGGACGGCAGCACGAAGGTCAGCGCCGCCATCACCGCCGCCGTCACCGCCGGCCAGAGCAGCCAGCCGGACCCCGTCATCAGTTCGGCCCCGAGAATGACCGCCCCGAGGGCCAGCCAGAACCAGACCGCATGCAGGGCGTAGAGGGCTTCCATGGGTTAGCTCCTCGGAGTCCGGGGCGGCGGCGACGGGGCGACGCGCGCGTCGCCGCCGCTCAAGGTCTTCACCAGCTCGCCGATGCCGGCGATGGAGCCGGTCAGGCCGGCGAAGTCGGCCGGGACGATGACCGTCTTCTGCTGCGGGCTGGAGGCCAGCAGGGCGAAGGCTTCGACGTACTTCTGGGCGATGAAGTAGTTGATGGCGTTGACGTCGCCGCGGGCGATGGCTTCCGAGACGAAGGCGGTGGCCTTGGCTTCGGCTTCGGCTTCGCGTTCGCGGGCCTCGGCGTCGCGGAAGGCGGCTTCCTTGCGGCCCTCGGCCTGCAGGATGGCCGACTGCTTGGCGCCCTCGGCTCTAGCGATCTGGCTCTGCTTTTCGCCGTCGGCCTCGGTGATCACGGCGCGGCGTTCGCGTTCGGCCTTCATCTGGCGGGCCATGGCGTTGGTGATGTCCGGCGGCGGGGTCAGATCCTTGATCTCGATGCGCGTCGCCTTGACGCCCCAGGGGTTGGTGGCATGGTCGATGGTGGCCAGCAGGCGGCTGTTGATCTGGTCGCGCTGGCTGAGCACCTCGTCCAGCTCCATCGAGCCGACCACGGTCCGCAGGTTGGTCATGCACAGCTGGGCGATGGCGTAGTTGAGGTTGTCGACCCGGTAGGCGGCGTTGGCGGCGTCCATCACCTGGATGAAGACGATGCCGTCGACCTTCACCACCGCGTTGTCCTTGGTGATGACTTCCTGCTGCGGCACGTCCAGCACCTGTTCCATCATGTTTACTCGCCGGCCGATCGTCTCGATGAACGGGGTGAGGATGGAGATGCCGGGCTTGAGGGTGCGGGTGTAGCGGCCGAACCGCTCGACGGTGAACTCGCGCCCCTGGGGTACGATCTTGAGCACGCTGAAGACGAGGAACAGCGCGACCGCCACAAGGATCAGCGCGAAAATCCAGAACATCGGTAGGCCCTCCCAATCTGAACTTGAGATGACCCTAGCCGAGGTTCCCTTCAAGGGCGAGCCACGCCGAATATCCCAACAGTTGTTGGGCTATTCCTGCGGTTCGGCCGCGGGCGTTTCCCCGTCCTTGAAGGCCGGATCGTCCGGGCCCATGCGCTTGACCGTCCGCACCGAATTGGCGAGCCGCTTGGACAGGCCCTCGCCCTTGCGGGCCACGGCCAGCTCGGCCTTGCGGCTGTCGGGGCCGCAGGCCGGGAACTGCGACTGGCGGGCGGCGAAACCGCTGTTGAACGCCTGCTTGAGGCGGGCCTCGAAGTCGGCGTCGGCCGCCTCGGTGTTGATCAGCTCGGCCATACGGTCGCGCCAGTGCTGGTCGCCGTCGCCGTTGCAGACCTGGCGCAGGGCGTGAGATTCGCCAATGGCGTAGGCCAGGTCGACCAGGGCCTGGCGCTCGGGCGGCGGGCGTTCCTGGGCCAACGCCGGCGTGGCGAGGAGGGCGCAGAGGGCCAGAACGGGAAGGACGCGTTTCATGGTCCGCATCTGGTTCAAGTCTCGCGCCAAGTTCAAGCCCGTTCCCGTGACCGGTTAGCCCAGCATGATGGCGCTGAGCAGGCGGCCGTAGTCGGGCTCGCCGGCCTTGAAGGCGCGGCGGTTGGAATAGAAGAGATCGCTTTCCGTGCAGGTGTCGCGCCCGACCCATTCGGCTTGCTGCACCCCCGCCTGCGCCAGGCGCGACAGCACGAAGCCCGGCAGGTCAAACTGCCGCTTTCCGGGGACGCCGGGGACGAACCAGGCGGCGTGGGCCGGGTCGGCCTCCAAGAAGGTCGCCTCGAACTCCTCGCCGACCTCGTAGGAGGCCTGGGCGATGCAGGGGCCGACGGCGGCGACCATGTTGGCGCGATCCGCCCCCAGCCGCTCCATGGCCGCGACGGTTTCGGCGACGATGCCGGCCCCACCCTTAGGGCCCAGGGCGCCCTTCCAGCCGGCGTGGGCGGCGGCGACCACCCGGGCCTGGGGGTCGGCGATCAGCACCGGGGCGCAGTCGGCGTGCAGGGCGCCGCAGACGACGCTGCGCTGGTCGGTGACCACGGCGTCGCCCTCGGGGCGATAGCGGCCCCAGGGCGCCTCGGCGGTCAGGGCCCGGGCCGAGTGGATCTGATAGCAGGTGTTCAGGGCGTCAGGCATGACGCCGAACCAGCCGGCGGCGCGGGCCCGGTTCTCCTCGACATCGGCGGCCTCGTCGGACGAGCCGCGGCCGACGTTCAGGCTATCGAACAAGCCTTTGGAGACCCCGCCCTGGCGGGTGAAAAAGGCGTGGCGCACGCCCGGCAAGGCCGCCAACAGCGGCGACTGGACCGGGCTGAGACTCACGCCGTCAGCACGCGCGGCAGCTTGAAGCGCACCGTCTCGCGGGTCGGGGCGACTTCCTCGACAGTGATGTCGAACCGGCGTTCCAGCCGCTCGATCAGTTCCTGCACCAACAGTTCGGGGGCCGAGGCGCCGGCGGTGATGCCGATGCTGGCCACCCCGTCCAGCCAGGCGTCCTTCAGGTCGGCGGCCTTGTCGATCAGATAGGCGCCCTTGACCCCGGCCCGCTTGCCGACCTCGACCAGCCGCACGCTGTTGGAGCTGTTGGCGGAACCGATGACCAGCAGCACCTCGCTGGCCTCGGCGATGGCTTTCACCGCCTCCTGGCGGTTGGTGGTGGCGTAGCAGATGTCTTCCTTATGCGGCGTCGAGATGCCGGGGAAGCGGGCCTGCAGGGCCTCGATGATCTCGGCGGTGTCATCGACCGACAGGGTGGTCTGGGTGACGAAAGCGACGTTCATCGGATCGATGGGATCGAAGCGGGCGACGTCCTCGACGGTCTCGATCAGCTTGACCACCCCCTCGGGCAGCTGGCCCATGGTGCCGACCACTTCCGGGTGGCCCTTATGGCCGATCAGCACGATCTCGCGGCCGTGCTCGTGATGGCGCTGGGCCTCGACATGGACCTTGGAGACCAGCGGGCAGGTGGCGTCGAGATACAGCATCTGCCGCTCGCGGGCCTCGGCCGGCACGCTTTTGGGCACGCCGTGGGCCGAGAAGATGATCGGCCGGTCGACGGGGCATTCGGAGGTCTCCTCGACGAACACCGCCCCCATGGCCTTCAGCCGGTCGACGACGAAGCGGTTGTGGACGATCTCGTGGCGCACATAGACCGGCGCGCCGTACTTCTCGATGGCCCGCTCGACGATCTGGATCGCCCGATCGACGCCGGCGCAGAAGCCGCGCGGGCTGGCGAGAAGGACCTTCAGCGAAGGCTTGGCGGCGACGGTTGCATCCATGCCGCCTAGTTAGGGCTTCGGGCCCCCCACCGCCAGCCTGAACACGGCGAGGCGCGGCGAAACGCCCGCCCGGTTCGCCTCGCACGCTTCGTTGCGTTGCAGGGCCACGCATATGCCTTTATCAGCGGGAACTAACTTACCGGAGGCCGCAGTGCGCGGTCGCCACCTTCTAAGACCTGTCGGGACCCGCATGCGCCGTTTCTTCACCTACGCCCTCGCGGGCCTGATCCTCGTTTCCGCGCCCGCCGCCATGGCCCAGAGCCCCCGCGGCGGCGGTCAGGACCGCCGGCAGGAGGAAGAGTCCGCCAAAAAGAAAAAGACCGACAAGGAGTGGAACCAGCCGGAAGCCCCGCTGCCCGCCCTGCGCAACGCCGGTCCCTGCCCCTATGTGAAGGTGCTCTACGACGCCGGCCGCTACATCGAATTCGAGGGCGGCAAGGAATCAGCCAACACCGTCGTCTACAGCGGCGAGATCCAGGGCCTGTCGTCGGGGTGCGAGTACAAGGACGACGAGCCGATCCGGGTCGCCGTCGAGGTGCTGTTCGGCCTGGGCAAGGGCCCCAAGGCGACCAGCGACCGCAAGACCTACCGCTACTGGGTGGCCGTCACCACGCGCAACTCGGCGGTGATCTCCAAGGAGTACTTTGACCTGCCGGTGAAGTTCGACGACGACCGCACCATGGTCACCGAAAAGCTGGAAGGCATCGTCATCCCACGCGCGACCATGGAAACCAGCGGCGCCAACTTCGAGGTGCTGATCGGCTTCGACGTCACCCCGCAGATGGCCGAGTTCAACCGCGACGGCAAACGCTTCCGCGTCTCCGCCGGCGCTCCTAAAGCGGCCGACTCCAACTAGCCGTTTGCGAAGTCTAGAATAGTTACATGACCGATCTGAAGAGGACGCTTGGCGAGGCGGCCGCAGCCGCGTTCGCCCAACTGGGGATTCCGGCCGAGCTCGGCCGGGTCACCCCGTCCGACCGCCCCGACCTTGCCGACTTCCAGTCCAACGGCGCCATGGCCGGCGCCAAGGCCGCCGGCAAGCCACCGCGCGAAATCGCCCAGTTCGTCGTCGAGCAGCTGACCGGCAACCCGAACCTGGCCTCGGTGGAGATCGCCGGCCTGGGCTTCATCAACATGCGGGTCAGCCCGGCCGCCCTGTCCAGCAGGGCCAATGAGATCGCCGCCGACCCGCGCAAGGGCGCGGTCGAGGTCGAAGAAGGCCGCCGGGTGATCATCGACTACGCCGGCCCCAACGTCGCCAAGCCGATGCATGTCGGCCACCTGCGCGCCTCGATCATCGGCGAGGCGGTCAAACGCATCTACCGCTTCCGCGGCGACGTGGTGCTGGGCGACGCCCACTTCGGCGACTGGGGCTTCCAGATGGGGCTGCTGATCGTCGCGGCCATGGACGAGTTCCCCTTCGTCCGCGCCCTGATGGAGCGGCTGGTCACCGCCCCGGGCGGCTTCTCCGAGGCCGACAGCCAGCGGGTGCTGCAGGAACTGGGCAACCACATCACCCTGGCCGATCTGGACCGGATGTATCCTGAGGCCGCCGGCAAGGCCAAGACCGACGTCGACTACCGCGACCGGGCCCGCAAGGCGACGGCCGAGCTGCAGGGCGGCCGGTTCGGCTACCGCCTGCTGTGGAAGCACTTCGTCAATGTCAGCCGGGTGGCGCTGGAGCGCGAGTTCCACGCCCTGGGCGTCGACTTCGACCTGTGGAAGGGCGAGAGCGACGCCGATCCGCTGATCGCCGGCATGGTCGACGAGCTGCAGGCCAAGGGCCTGCTGGTCGAGGACCAGGGGGCGCGGGTGGTGCATGTCGCCCGCCCCGGCGAGACCAAGAAGAAGAAGCTGGAGGACGGCTCGACCGTCACCGTCCCTTCGCCCGACCCGCTGCTGGTGGTGTCGTCCGAGGGCTCGGCCATGTACGGCACGACGGACCTGGCGACCATCCTGGATCGCCGCAAGAGCTTCGATCCGCAGCTGATCCTCTACTGCGTCGACCAGCGCCAGGCCGACCACTTCGAGCAGGTGTTCCGCGCCGCCTACCTGGCCGGCTACGCCGCGCCCGGCGGGCTGGAGCACATCGGTTTCGGCACCATGAACGGCCCGGACGGCAAGCCGTTCAAGACCCGCGAAGGCGGGGTGCTGAAGCTGCACGACCTGATCGAGATGGCCCGCGCGAAGGCCCGGGACCGGCTGCATGAGGCGGGCCTGGGCAGCGAGTTCCCGCCCGAGGAGTTCGAGGACGTCGCCCATAAGGTGGCGGTCGCGGCCCTGAAGTTCGCCGACCTCAGCAACTATCGCGGCACCAGCTACATCTTCGACCTCGACCGCTTCACCGCCTTCGAGGGCAAGACCGGACCCTACCTGCTGTACCAGGCGGTGCGGATCAAATCGGTGCTGCGCCGGGCCGAAGCGGAGGGGGCCACTCCCTCCAAGGTGTCGGTCAAGGAGCCGGCCGAGCGCGAGCTGGTGCTGATGCTCGACGCCTTCGACGCGGCGGTGACCGAGGCCTACGACAAGAAGGCCCCCAACTTCGTCGCCGACCACGCCTTCAAGCTGGCCCAGACGTTTTCGAAGTTCTACGCCGCCTGCCCGATCATGAGCGCCGAGACCGACGCCGTGCGCGGCAGCCGCCTGCGACTGGTGCGGGCGACGCTGGAGCAGCTGGAACTGGCGCTGGAGCTGCTGGGCATCGAGACGCCGGAGCGGATGTAGGTCTGCGAAGGCGCCCTCCCTCCCCTTTATGGGGAGGGACAGACGGCGAAGCCGTCAGGGTGGGGAACTCACGTTCAAGCCGGGACGGTGGCTGGTCTTGGAATCCCAAGACCACGCGCTCTGGGTGGACTGCATCCGACTACCCCACCCGTCACGCTGCGCGTGACACCCTCCCCATAAAGGGGAGGGAGCGCGACGCCGGTGTCAGTGCCCGCACTTGCCGCAGCCGCCCTTGCCGCCATGGCCGCCATGGCCACCCTTGTGGCCGCCGCGGCCGCCGATGCGGATGCTGACCCCGACGCTGGCCCGGGCCGAGGCGAACGCCGTCGCCCCCGCGCCGGCTTCGGCATAGCCGCCCCCGCCGCCGCCTCCACCGCCGTCGATGTATTCCGGGCCGACCCCGCCGCCGCCCCAGAAGAAGCTGTCGCTCAGGCGGATCTCGCCGCAGCTTTCCAGCAATCGCCCCCGCGCATCGTAGCGCTGACGGCACCGGTCACGGTCCCAGTCAGCGCGGTCGTCATCGCGGCGGTCCCAGCCGCCGCGTTCCTCATAGCCCCAGCTGTAGCCCCCGCGCTCCGCGTAGGAGGTCCGGCGCGCGCCGTAGCGATCCTCGCGCGCTTCGTAGACCAGCCCACCGCCGGTCCGGGCCTGCTCGTCGTGATAGACCGGCTCGCCGACGTAACCGCGCGGCTCTTCGTAATGGGCCGGCTCGCCGACATAGCCACCCTCGTCGTAGCGGACGGGCGGGGCGGCTCGCGGCGGCTCTTCGATCACATAGCCCGGCGGCAGGCAGTAGCCCTGGCAGTTGACCTCGCCGCGCACGGCCGCTCCGCCGCTCTCGCTGGCTTCGCGGCGATAGCTGTAGGCCTCGCCGCCTGAGGCTTGGCGCTGGTAGGCGTAGGCGTCATCGGCATAGCCGGCCGCCGGGGCGCGATAGGGCTCGCGCTCGGCGGCCGGCAGCGACACCGGCCAAAGCGCCAGGGCGCCCGCCAGCAGCAGGGCGGTGTTTCGCAACGCACGCGTCATGGGCCGAACTCCTGGCGCAGATACAGGACCGGCAGGCTACGCCTCGAAAGGAGGCTCAGCGACGCTCTGCGCCCGGCGGGCGAGGGGCAGGGTTAAGGCGCCGCGTGGTTGGTGCTTTTTAACCCTGTCCGGCGCCGCCCTAGAAATCGACAGCGATTCCCTTGCGTTCCCAGTCGCCGAAGCGGGTCGGCTCTGGTCCGGCCGGGCCGCCGTCCTCGGGCGGACGCGTCTCCGGCGGAGCCGCGGCCTTGCGCGCCGCCGCCTCCTCCAGCGCCCGGCGCGCCGCCGGCGTCAGCACCTTCCCGGGCGCGGCGCCGGGGACTTCAGCCACCGCCTCCTGACCAAGATTTAATCGAACACCGTCTTGCGGTTCGTCAGCCATGATGGTCTACGCGCGCTCCCAACAACAACGACAAGTATAGGGAAAGATTACAACCATGTCACGTTGGCCTTATGTGTTTTTCGCCGCCGCCTGCTTCTACATCATGATCGGCGTCTGCTGGGGGATGTACATGGGCATCACCCATGATGTCGCCACGGCTCCCGGTCACGCCCACCTCAACCTTCTGGGCTTCGTCAGCCTGTCGATCATGGGCGGCTTCTACGCCTTGCTCGGCAAGGAGACGCCTGGCTGGCTGATCGCCGTCAACTTCGGTTTGATGAACCTGGGCGTCTGCCTGCTGGCGCCCGCCCTGTTCCTGCTGCTGTCGCAGCGGGTCGAGGTGGCCCAGGTCGTTCCGGTGTTCATGATCGGCGAATTCTCCATCCTGTTCGGCTTCCTGGCCTTCGGCGCCGCCGTCATCGGCGGTCTGCGCCGGGCGGGCAAGGCGCGGTCCGGGCTCCGGACTTTCGCCGCCGCTTGATCAAACGGGGGAACGCTGTTCTCCTGCTGGGGCGGCTTCCGGAGGGGGGGGGGGGGCCCCTTTTTCCTGCCGTTCGGGGGAACGACCATGCCGAAAGTCTCACTGGCCTTCCTGACCACCGCCGCCCTCATCGCCCTGGCCGGCATGGCCTGGGGCACCTACATGGCGATCAGCCGGGATCATTCGCTGAGCCCTGCCCACGCCCACCTCAACCTGCTGGGCTTCGTCTGCCTGTCGATCATGGGCGGCGTCTACGCCCTGCCGGGCATGCGCTACAATACCAGACTGGCCTGGGCCAACTTCGGCCTCTCGGCGTTTGGCGCGGTGGCGATGGGCGCCCTGCTGCCGCAGGTGCTGATGGAGAAGCTGCCCGGTCCGGTGATGATGGCCGCGGAAGTCCCGACCATCCTCGGCATGCTGCTGTTCATCGTCTCCCTGCTCGGCAACTGGCGCAAGCCGGCCGCCGCCTGAATGCCTTGATCCCCGCGCCCGAAAAGCGCAGGGGAGCGGCGTGACCCAAGCACCTTACGACGACCTGGCCGCCCGCCGCGCGGCCCTCACCCTGCTGGAAGCCGCCCTCGACCGCCGGGGCGGCATCGACGAGGCGGCCGCCGCCGGCCCCTTGAAGGCGCTCGACGCCCGCGACCGCGCCTTCGCCAGGGCCCTGACGCTCAGCACCCTGCGCCGGCTCGGCCACATCGACCGGCTGCTGGCGCCCAAGCTGAACCGCGAGCCGCCGCCGCGCATCCGCAACCTGCTGCGCCTGGGCGTCGCCCAGCTGTTCTGGTTCGACACCCCCGACCATGCGGCCGTCTCGACCAGCGTCGACATCGCCGCCGCCGACAAGGCCGGCCGGGCCTTCAAGGGCCTGGTCAACGCCGTGCTGCGGGGCCTGCTGCGCGACGGGGCCCCGGCCGACGATGCCGAGGCCCTGTGCCCGCCCTGGCTGTTCGCCCGCTGGACCAACGCCTGGGGGCCCGAGGCCGCCCGCGCCATCGCCGCCGAGATCGCGAATGAGCCGGCCACCGATCTTACAGTGCGGGCCAACGACGACATCGAACTCTTGACCGCCCAGCTGGAGGCGGCCGCCCTGCCCGGCGGCACCGTCCGCGTCGCCCAGCGCGGCGATGTCGCCCAGTGGCCGGGCTTCGCCGAGGGCCGCTGGTGGGTGCAGGACGCCGCCGCCGCCATCCCCGCCCGCCTGCTGCACGCCAACGCCGAACAAACGGCGCTCGACCTCTGCGCCGCGCCGGGCGGCAAGACCCTGCAGCTGGCCGCCAGCGGCGCCAGCACCGTCGCCGTCGACCGCTCCGAGGAGCGGCTGAAGCGGGTGACCGAGAACCTGGCCCGCATGAGCCTGGCCGCCGAGGTGGTCGCCGCCGACGCCGCCCGCTGGGACGATACGCGCACCTTCGACGCCGTCCTGCTCGACGCCCCCTGCTCGGCCACCGGCACCTTCCGCCGCCACCCGGACGTGCTGTGGGCCGCCAGCCCCGGCGACATCGCCAAGCTGGCCGCCGTGCAGTCGCGCCTGCTGGACAGCGCCGCCGCCCGCACCGCCCCGGGCGGGCGCCTGGTCTACTGCGTCTGCTCGCTGGAGCCGGAAGAGGGCGAGGCCCAGGTCCGCGCCTTCCTGGCCCGCCACAAGGACTTCGCCACCGAACCCTGCGCGGAAGGCGAAGGCGGCGCCCCGGCCGCCTCCCTGACCAAGGAAGGCTGGCTGCGCCTGCTGCCCCATCAGCGCGAGGGCGGCCAGGACGGCTTCTTCGCCGCGCGGCTCAGGCGCAACTAAGGCTGTCATCCTCCGGCCGCGCGCAGCGCGGATCGGGGGACCCAAGGCGGCTCTGGGAAGACTCCAGGCATTCTTCACGCGGACAGATGGGTCCCCCGGTCCGCTGCGCGGCCGGAGGATGACAGCTCTTGTGATTGGAGCCGCGACCGCTGGCCCCTCGCGTGAGTCTCCGCTAAGCCATGGGGCCATGATTATCGCCCCTTCCATTCTGGCGTCGGACTTCTCCAAGCTCGGCGAGGAATGCCGCGCCATCGAGGCGGCCGGCGCCGACTGGGTGCACGTCGACGTCATGGACGGCCACTTCGTGCCCAACATCACCATCGGCCCGGACGTGGTGAAGGCCCTGCGGCCGCACGTCAGCATCCCCTTCGACGTCCACCTGATGATCAGTCCGGTCGACAGCTACCTGGAAGCCTTCCGCGAGGCCGGGGCCGACCTGATCAGCGTCCATCCCGAAGCCGGGCCGCACCTCAACCGCACCCTCAAGCAGATCCGCAAGCTGGGGGCCAAGGCCGGGGTGGTGTTCAACCCCTCCACCAGCCCCGACGTCATCGAATACATGATGGACGACATCGACCTGTTGCTGGTGATGACCGTCAACCCGGGCTTCGGCGGCCAGAGCTTCATCGCCTCGCAACTGAAGAAGATCGAGCGGCTGCGCAGGATGATCGACGCCTCGGGCCGCGATATCATCCTGGAGGTCGACGGCGGGGTCACCGCCGTCACCGCCCCGCAATGTATCGCCGCCGGGGCCACGGCCCTGGTCGCCGGCTCGGCCGTGTTCAAGGGCGGGCCGGACGCCTACGCCGCCAACATCGCCGCCCTCAGGGGCTGACAGGGGGCTTAAGGGGTGAAGCCGCCGCGCCGCGACATCGCCGGACCGGTCCTGACCACGGTCAGGGGCTGGGCCGGCGCGGCCCGTCGGCAGGGCGAGCAGGAGTGGTTCGGCAACCCGCTGCACCAGCTGATGCTCAGCCGCCCGGCGGTGGAGGGCTTCGCCGCCAACCCGCGCGACCGCCGGCCGGTGAACAGCGCCGAGGGCCGGCGCCTGGCTCAGGGCATCTTCGACCTGGCCGGCACGCGGATGAGCGTCGGGGCCAACGGCGACCCGTTCGACAAGCCCAGCCCCGACCGCGCCTTCGCCGTCGCCCTGCATCGCATGGGCTGGCTGCATGACCTGGTCGCCCAGGACGACACCGGGGCCCGCACCGCCCTGCGGCTGGTCACCGACTGGCGGCGCATCTTCGGCCGCTGGAACGGTTTTTCCTGGGGCCATGACTGCCTGGAGCGGCGGGTGTTCAACCTGGCCTGCGCCGCCCGCCGGCTGGCCTCCGTCGCCTCCGACGCCGAGCGGGCCGTGCTGGCCGGCGACCTGGCCCGTCAGGCCCGCCACCTGGCCGACATCTCCATCCATCCCGAACGGGCCCTGCAGCGGGCGGTCGTGGTTGGGGTGGCCGGCTGCGCCCTGGCCGGCGAGGCGGGCGAGCAGCTGATCGACAGGTCGATGGCGGCCCTGACCTCCGGCCTGCCGGCCGCCGTCGCCCCCGACGGCATGCACGCCTCCCGCTCGCCGCAGGCGGGCCTGGAACTGCTGTTCGACCTCCTGACCCTCGACGAGGCCCTGCACCAGCGCGGCCAGGCCGGGCCGGACGAGATGAGCCGGGCCATCGACCGGCTGAGCGCCGCCGCCCGCTTCTTCACCCTGCCCGACGGGCGGCTGGCCAGCTTCCAGGGCGGCGAGGCCGTGGCGTCGCAGCGTATCGCCGCCGCCCTGGCCCATGAGGAGGACGCCGGCCCGCCGCCGTTGAAGGCGCCGCATGGCGGCTACTACCGGCTCGACGGGGCTGGCCTGACCCTGATGCTCGACGGGGCCGCGCCGGCCCAGGGGCCGTGGAGCGCCACCGCCTGCGCCCAGACCCTGGGGATGGAGATCCTGGCCGGCGCCGACCGGCTGGTGACCGGCTGCGCCTGGAGCCCCGACGCCGCCGCGCCTCAGGCCCTGCGCCTGACCGACGGGGCCAGCACCGCCTCCCTCTCCGACGCCTCGGCCGGCGAGCCGCTGCGCGGCCTGACCGCCTGGGGCATCGGCCCCCGCCTCGAGGGCGCGGCCAGGCAGGTCGAGGTCCGCCGCCACGATACCGACGCCGGGGTCTGGCTGGAGTGCAGCCACGACGGCTGGGCCGCCGACTTCGGCCTGATCCACGACCGCCGCCTCTACCTCGACCTGGCGGCCGGCGAGCTGCGCGGCGAGGACGCCTTCCGCCCGGTGTTCGAGGGTCCGCCGACCGACGGCCCGCGCCGCTACCTGCCCTTCACCGTCCGCTTCCACCTGCACCCCGACGCCCGCGCCAGCCTGGCCCGCGACGGCAAGAGCGTGCTGCTCAAAGGCCCCACCGACCAGGGCTGGTGGCTGCGCAACGACGCCATCGAGGTCTCGGTCGAACCCAGCGCCCACTTCGAGAACGGCCGGCCGAGACGGTCCAGCCAGGTGGTGCTGAAGGGACAGGTGCGGGTCGATATCGGCGGGCGGATCCGGTGGAAGATGAGCCGGGCGGAGGGTTAGCCACGGCGTTCCTTCTCCCGCTTGTCGGGAGAAGGTGGCGGCCGCAGGCCGACGGATGAGGGCAGCGCCGGCCCGTCTGGCGACGCGCGTTCTGGCGCGTATCGCGCTATCGCCACCCTTCTCCTTCCGCTCTGCCCTCATCCGACCCGCTTCGCGGGCCACCTTCTCCCGACAAGCGGGAGAAGGATCGGAGGTGGCGACTCCCCGCCACTTCCTGTAAGAGCCAGCTCGTCTCAGCGACTGGCGCACGAGGTGGGTCACCACCGGGGAGCTGACGACGCCATCTGCCGCGCGCCTGGGCGAGACCTCCAACCACAGCCGGAGTCCGCCATGCCCGCCGCCCCCGATTTCCCGCCCTCGCCCGATACCGTCGTCGCCAAACGGGCGCTGATCTCCGTGTCCGACAAGACCGGGCTGATCGAGACCGCTAAGGCGCTGCACGACCTCGGTGTCGAGCTGGTCTCGACCGGCGGCACCAAGAGCGCCATCGCGGCGGCCGGGCTGCCGGTCAAGGATGTGGCCGACCTGACCGGCTTTCCGGAGATGATGGACGGGCGGGTCAAGACCCTGCACCCGATCGTCCATGGCGGCCTGCTGGGCGTGCGCGCCGCGCCGGCCCATGCGGCGGCGATGGAGGCGCACGGCATCGGCGGCATCGATATCCTCTATGTGAACCTCTATCCGTTCGAAGCCACGGTGGCGGCCGGCGGCGACTTCGAGACCTGCGTTGAGAACATCGACATCGGCGGGCCGGCGATGATCCGCTCGGCGGCCAAGAACCACGGCTACGTCGCCGTCTGCACCGCCCCGGAAGACATGGCCCGGGTGGTCGAGGCGCTGAAGGCCGGCGGCACGACGCTGGCCCTTCGGAAAGACCTGGCGGCCCGCGCCTTCGCCCGCACCGCCACCTATGACGCCGCCATCAGCGGCTGGTTCGCCAAACAACTGGGCGAGGCCGCCCCCGCCCGCCGGGCCATCGGCGGCGAGCTGCGCCAGACCCTGCGCTATGGCGAGAACCCGCACCAGTCGGCGGCCTTCTACGTCACCGGCGAGCAGCGGCCCGGCGTCGCATGCGCCCGCCAGCTGCAGGGCAAGGAACTCAGCTACAACAACATCGCCGACACCGACGCCGCCTTCGAGCTGGCCGCCGAGTTCGACGAGCCGGCCTGCATCATCGTCAAGCACGCCAACCCCTGTGGCGTCGGCCTCGGCGCCGACCTTGGCCAAGCCTACGCCCGGGCCCTGGCCTGCGATCCGGTGTCGGCCTTCGGCGGCATCGTGGCGGTCAACCGCCGGCTCGACCGGGCCACGGCGGAGCAGGTCTGCGAGACCTTCACCGAGGTGGTCATCGCCCCCGAGGCCGATGACGACGCCGTCGCCGTGTTCGAGGCCAAGAAGAACCTGCGCCTCTTGGTCACCGGCGGCATGCCGGACGCCTTTTCCACCGGCGAGGTGTTCCGCTCCGTCTCCGGCGGCTTCCTGGTGCAGTCGCGCGACACCGCCCGGCTGACGGCGGCGGACCTCAAGGTGGTCACCAAACGCGCGCCCACCGATGAGGAGGTCCGCGACATGCTGTTCGCCTTCACCGTCGCCAAGCATGTGAAGTCCAACGCCATCGTCTTCGCCCGTGGCGGCCAGACGCTCGGAGTCGGGGCCGGCCAGATGAACCGCAAGGACAGCGCCCGCATCGCCGCCATCCGCGCCGCCGACTTCGGCCTCGACCTGACCGGCAGCGCCTGCGCCTCGGAAGCCTTCTTCCCCTTCGCCGACGGCCTGATCCAGGCGGCGGAAGCCGGGGCGACGGCGGTCATCCAGCCGGGCGGCTCGATGCGCGACGCCGAGGTCATCGCGGCGGCCGACGCGGCGGGGATCGCCATGGTCTTCACGGGCATCAGGGTATTTCGGCACTGACTCCTCCCTCCCCTTTATGGGGAGGGACAGCGAGGCGGAGCCTCGCAGGGTGGGGAACTCAGGTTCCAGCCCGGACGAGAGTGATCTTGGGGAGTCAGGACGGCGGGCTTTGGGCGCGCTGCATCCGACTTCCCCACCCTGACGGCTTCGCCGTCTGTCCCTCCCCATAAAGGGGAGGGATATCTAGAGCCGTTTCGAGAACAGGGCGTTGAGTTCGCCCTGGGGGATCTGGCCCTCCGCGTAGGTCATGGCCGCCTCGGCGCGCAGCTCGCGGGCGGCGCGGCGGACGAGGCCGAGGGCGGCGCGGGCGATGGAGCCGCCGACGCTGATCCGTTGCACGCCGAGGTCCAGCAAGGTGCGCACCCCGCCCTCCATGGCGGTGAGACCGGCGACCAGGTTGAGCGGACCGGGCAGTTCGGCGACCAGGGTGCGGATCGAGGCCAGGTCGCCGACGCCAGGCACGAAGACGCAATCCGCCCCGGCTTCGAGGAAGCGCGCTCCCCGGCGGACGGCCTCGGCCAGCGGATTGTCCATCGAGGTCTGGAAGGGATCGGTGCGGGCGTTGAGCACGAAATCGGGACCGGCGGCGGCGCGGGCGGCGGCGATCCGCTCGACCGCCAGCGCCTCGTCGAGCAGACCGCCGCCCTGGCGGACATCCTCGATGTTGCCGCCGGCCGCCCCGGCGGCGATGGCCAAGCGGATGGTCTCGGCCACGGCCTCGGGCGCATCGCCCCAGCCGGCCTCAAGGTCGGCGTTGACCGGCACCGGCGAGACCCGGACGATCTCGGCGACCCGCGCCAGCATGGCCTCACGCGACACCGCCAGAGCCGGATTCTCGACGGCGTAGTCGGGCCGGCCCAGCGAGAAGGCGATGCCGGCGCTGGTGGTGGCAAGGGCCGGGAAACCCTCCGAGGCCAGCAGGACGGCGCTGCCCGCATCCCAGGCGTTGGGCAGAATGAAACCGCGCGGGGCCTTGTGCAGGGCTCGGAAGCTTTGAGCGGCCTGGGCTTGCGGGGTCATGGCGGTCCCTCGATCTGAGTCGCCACGAGCATGGCTGGAACAGATCGGGAACACAAGCGCGGCAAGGATGTGAGTGAATGATCACTTGCATTTTGAACGCCGGCGGATATCCTGCGGCCCATGAACGCGAGGCGCCGCATGGACACGCTCGAAGCCCGCTGGGCCAGGCTGGAACCGCATGCGGTGGTCCATGGCCCGGCCGACGCTGACAGGCGGCCGGTCGTCATGCTGTTCCATGGCTGCGGCGGCGTGCAGGCGCACCTGGACGCCTACGCGGCGCGGGCGACGGCGGCCGGCTGGCGCTCGGTGATCGTCGACAGCTTCGCCCCGCGCGGCTGGAGCCGGGCCTTTGGCCTGAGCTTCGTCTGCACCGGCACCCAGTTCTGGGGCTTCGAACGGGCCGGCGACGTGCTGGCGACGATCTACGGCATGGGCCAGCGCCAGGACGTCGACCCGACCCGGGTGGTGCTGGCCGGCTGGAGCCACGGCGGCTGGGCGATCATGGACCTGATGACCATGGCCCTGGCCAGCGAGACCGAGGCCCGCATCGGCGGCGCGGGCCCCGGCCTGCTGGACGGCGTCCAGGGCGCCTTTCTCAGCTACCCCTATGTCAACTTCGGCACGCGGGGGGCCAAGCGCGACTGGCTCTACAAGCCCAAGGTCCTGGGCGTCATCGCCCGCCACGACCACCTGGGGCCGCCCAAGCTGCACGAGGCCGCCTACGCCCGGGCCCGGGCCAGCGGCTGCGCGGTCGAGACGGTGATGGTCGAAGGCACGCATGCCTTCGACCAGCCGCAAGAGATGCTGCTCAACCTCTCGCCGATGAAGCGGGACGAGGCGCTATTCCGCGAGAACCTCGGCCGGTTCGGGGGCTTTCTCGGCGGCATCGGCTGACCCTGACAGGGTTTGGGCCGGGAACAGCCGCAGCACCCAGTTTTTCGTCCCCTCGTCGATGGTGCAGTGCTGGGTGTTGCCGCCCGTCGCGTACCACTCGTCGAAGGGCGTCTGGCCGGGCCGCACATCTTCCGGCTTGAAGCCGTAGGCGTCACCGGGCCGTTTCAGGCCCAGGGCGCTGTAGGCCGGGATGAAGCAGCTGTTGGGATGGTCCAGCTGGATCGAGGGGCCGGCGCAGGGCGGGTTCAGGGCGTCCCGCGTCTGGGCGAAGTGCGGCGCCCGGCCGCCGGCGCAGCCGTCGCGGGTGTAGAAACCCTCCGGCGCCGTGATGCTGTAGATGGTCGTATAGCCGAGGTCGCTGATGTAGCAGTTGGCGAAGGCCAGCGGCTGGGGCAGCGGCCGGTTGGCCGTGGTGTAGAGGATGGCGTGGTAGTGCGGCCCCAGGCCCCAGCCCCGCCTGACGGTCAGGGCGTGGGACTCCGGCGGGGCCAGCTGGGCCCCGTTGCGGGCGCCGTTGCAGACGGCGTACGTCTTCATTCCCGTCGGGAAGCCGCCCTTCGCCAGGCCCTCCAGCTCGGCGTAGAAGTCGGTGTAGGTCTTCTTGACGATCGGTTCGGAGGCCGCGCCCCAGTACTGGTGCATCAGCATCTGCCTGGCGCAGTCATAGTTCAGCAGGGTGTTGACGTCGCTCGCCCGGGCCCGGAAGTAGCGGGCCGTGAACTGCACCGCCATCGGCAGGTTGGCCCCGACGTGGGGCGAGTCGAAGGTCATCAGCAGGCTGACCCAGCTGATGTCGACCCGGTTGTGTTCGGCCCAGGCCAGGGCGTAGCGGGCGATCAGGCCGCCCATGCTGCCCCCCAGGGCCGCGACCGGGCCGCCGCATTGGGCGCGGGCCCATTGCAGGTAGCGAAGGTAGGTGGCGGCGTTGGTCTGGATCGCCGCGCCCTTCTTGCCGAAGATCAGGATGACGACGTCGTAGCCGCGCTCGCGCAGGCTGTCGGCCAGGTTGGCGTTGGGGTTCCAGCCCTCCGGCGTCCAGCCGTTGAAGTAGTCGTAGATCATCCGCACCGGATTGCCGCCCGGGAAACCCTCGGCCAGCAGGATCGGCCGCCGCACCTTGCCGCTGGAGTTGCCGCGGCCGAAGTAGACCTGGGCGAAACTGCCGTCGTCGAGGGTGTCGTCGGCAAGGCGGGCGACGACACCGCCGTCATCGGCGGCCCCCTCGTCGGCCGCGACCGAGATCCTGAAGGCCGCCGTCCGTTCGCCCTGCGTGGTCGTGGCGCGCAGCACCACCCGGCGGTCGCCCTCGGCGTCGTAGTCGACGGTCTGCTCGGCGCCCCAGGCCATGGGGCGGAAGCCCTCGCCGTCGTCGAAGTCGATCTCGACGTCGGTCGGCGGGGCGCCGTCGGAGATCAGCAGCTCGGCGGCCAGCCGGAAGCGGACCCGCAGGCCGCGATGCCGGTCGGGCAGCCGTTCGAAACCCCACCAGGCCGGCGCCACGACGGCGCAGGCGGCGAAGGCGGTCTGGGTCTCGAACTGGGCCAGGGCCGGACTGGCCTCGATGGCGGCGTCGTCGCGTTCAGTCCGCAGCAGGGCGTGGGACAGCGGCCGGCTGGGCCGTTGGTAGCGCAGGTGGATCAGGCTGATCGGCGTAACCCCGGGATCGCCGCCCCAGGCCAGATCGAGCACCTCCCGCACCGAACCGAAGCCGCCGGCCCGGCCGCCGTCGACCAGTTCGGCCAGCAGCGACTCCCACTGGCGCTGGTCGACAGCGTCGGTGAAGCGAATGCCGTCACGCAGGGCGCCGAGACCAAAGGCCGGGCCGAGGACGACCGGACCGCCGCCGGCCGCCCTGGCGGCGGTGAGAAGCGCCTCGCGAGCCCGCCGGAAGGTCGGCTTGGGGTCGGTGGTTTCGGTTTGGATGGTGGTCATGTCGCGCTCCCTCAAGGCCAGGATGGCCGGGCGCGGACGGACCGTCTCGGGGCGGAGCTCAACTCTTTCGGGAAACGGTCATCAATCCGCCGGGGATTGTTTTTCCCCGGCGACCGACGTTGGCAATATCGAAACCGGAAAGCGGAGGCTCCGTTTTTCGCGGAGCCTCCGCCCTACTTCGCGGCGTCCTCGGCCAGTTCGCGCAGCGCCGCGTTGGCGATCGTCAGCTTGGCGAAGGTCCAGCCGCCGCCGGCGTGTTCGATCTCCTCGACCGTGCGGCGGACGGCGCGACCGGGGCCCTGGTGCATGGCGGCCCAGGACTTGACGGTCTGGGCGGCCTGGTCGCCGGTTTCGCCGGCCTGGGGGTTGGCGGCGAAGGCCATGACGGCGCGGGTCACGGCCGTCTGTTCGGTCAGCATGTCCTCGATCAGCCGGCGCACGGCCATCCGCTCATAGTGGTCGCCGCCGCGCTTCTCACCGGCCGCGGCGCGCAGCTTGTCGAAGAAGAAGGCGGCGCCGACCTGGTGATAGACGCGGGCGGCGGCCAGGGCCGGCCAGTTCTGGGCGGCGGCCAGGTCGATCAGGTCGGCGGCGGTGGTCAGGGGCTGCAGGGCGGCCACCGCCGTGGCCAGGGCCTCCGGCGCGCCATCGGCGGCGAAGGCCTTGGCGCGGCGGGCGACCGCCTTCTGCTCGAAGGAGGAGAGGATGGCCGGGGTCAGGGCCGCCAGCTCGGCCATGGCCGGGCGGTAGCGGTCGACCAGGGCCTGGACGCTGTCGCCGGCCTTGGCCCGGCGAGCCATCCAGAAGGTCTGGCTGCGCAGGACGTGGCTCAGCGCCCGGAACAGCGACAGCTGGCCCTGGGCCGAGGCCTTGCCGTCGAGGGCCTCGACGTCCTCCCACAGGGCGTCGAAGCCGATGATCCGGCGGCCGGCCTCGAAGCCGATCATCAGGGCGGCGTCGTCGGCGGCGGCGGCGGTCTTCAGCCGGCTGGCGAAGGTCGGGCCACAGCGGTTGACGATCTCGTTGCTCATCACCGTGGCGATGATCTCGCGGCGCAGCCGGTGGCGGTCCATCTCGTCGGCGTATTGCTGCACCCCTTCTGGGAAATAGCCCTGCAGGATGGCGCGGAAGGACGGGTCGTCCGGCCCCTGAGTGGCGATCATGTCGCTGAACAGGTCGAGCTTGCCATAGGCCAGCAGCACGGCCAGTTCCGGCCGGGTCAGGCCCTGGCCGGCCTTGGCCAGGTCCTGCAGCGCCAGCGGGTCGGGCAGGCCCTCGACCCGGCGGTCCAGTTTGCCGTCGGTTTCCAGCTCGGCGATGAAGCGGGCGTGGTTGTCGATCTCGGCCGGGGCGTCCTGCTGCAGCAGGGAGAGGGCCAGGGTCTGGTCGTAATTGTGCGCGAGGACGTGATGGGCCACGTCGTCGGTCATCGAGGCCAGCAGGGTGTCGCGGTCCGGGCGGGTCAGCTTGCCGGCGCGTTCGACCATGCCGGTGAGGATCTTGATGTTGACCTCATGGTCGGAGCTGTCGACCCCGGCGCTGTTGTCGATGGCGTCGGTGTTGATGCGGCCGCCATTGCGCGCGAACTCGATCCGGCCGGCTTGCGTCAGGCCCAGGTTGGCGCCCTCGCCGACCACCTTGACCCGCAGGTCGGGGGCATCGACGCGGATGCCGTCGCTGGCCTTGTCGCCGGCGTCGGCGTGGCTCTCGCGGCGGGCCTTCACATAGGTGCCGATGCCGCCGAGGTAGAGCAGTTCCGCGCGAGCCTTGAGGATGGCGGTCATCAGCTCGTTGGGGGTGACGTGGTCGCTCTTCAACTCGAAGGCGGCCTTGACCTCCGGCGTGATCGGGATGGTCTTCAGGGAACGGGCGAAGACGCCGCCGCCCTTGCTGATCTTGGCCTTGTCGTAGTCCTCCCAGCTGGAGCGCGGCAGCTTGAACATGCGGTCGCGCTCGTCCCAGCTGACGGCCGGGTCCGGATCGGGATCGAGGAAGATGTGGCGGTGGTCGAAGGCGGCCAGCAGGCGAATCTGCTTCGACAGCAGCATGCCGTTGCCGAACACGTCGCCCGACATGTCGCCGACGCCGACGACGGTGAAGGGCTCCTTCTGGATGTCCTTGCCGGCCTCGCGGAAGTGGCGCTTGACCGCTTCCCAGGCGCCGCGGGCGGTGATGCCCATGACCTTGTGGTCGTAGCCGGCCGAGCCGCCCGAAGCGAAGGCGTCGCCGAGCCAGAAGCCGTAGGAGACGGCGATGCCGTTGGCGATGTCGCTGAAGGTGGCGGTGCCCTTGTCGGCGGCGACGACGAGGTAGGGATCGTCGCCCTCATGGGCGATGACGCCGGCCGGGCGGACGACCTCGTTGCCCGAGTCGATGTTGTCGGTGATGTCCAGCAGGCCCGACAGGAAGACGGTGTAGGCGGCGATGCCGCCGGCCCGGATCTGGTCAGGCGTGCCGCCGCGCGGCAGCTGTTTGGGGAAGAAGCCGCCCTTGGAGCCGACCGGCACGATGACGGCGTTCTTGACCTGTTGCGCCTTCACAAGGCCGAGCACCTCGGTGCGGAAGTCGTCGCGGCGGTCGGACCAGCGCAGGCCGCCGCGGGCGACCGGGCCGAAGCGCAGGTGCACGCCCTCGACCATCGGGCTCCAGACGAAGATCTCGCGATAGGGCTTGGGGGCCGGCAGGTCGTCGAGCTCGCGGCTGGCGACCTTGAAGCTGATGTAGGGCTTGGGCTGGCCGTGCTCGTCCTGCAGGTAGAAGTTGGTGCGCTTCAGGGCCATGACCAGCAGGGCCAGGCGGCGCAGCACGCGGTCGGCGTCGAGGCTCTCGACGGCCTGCAGGGCGGCGACGATCTCGGCCATGACCTTGTCGGCCTGGACCTGGCGGGCCGGGACGTCGGCCTTGACGGCCGGGTCGAACTTGACCCGGAACATGTCGAGGATCAGCCGGGCGATGCCGGGGTTGTCACTCAGCGCCTGTTCCTGCACCGACTGGCTGGGGTCGAGCCCCGACTGCAGGCGGTATTTGGCGAAGGCCCGCATCAAGGCGGCGTCGCGCCAGGAGATGCCCAGCTCCAGCACCAGGCGATTGAAGCCGTCGCTCTCGGTCTGGCCGACCCAGACGGCGGTGAACAGCGCCTCGAAGGCGTCCTTGACCTCGGCGAAGATCAGGTGCTCGCCGGCCCGGTCCTCGAGCAGGAACTCGTGGACCCAGACCGGTTCGGGGCCGCTGGGCCCTTGCGGAGTCAGTTCGAAGGCGTCCTCGATAAGGGCCCGCAGGCCCATATGCTCGAGGATCGGGGTGACGTCGGCCAGCGGCAGATGACCGCCCCGATGGTAGAGCTTGAAGCGGAAGCGCAGGGCGCTGTCGCCGACCATGCGGAAAGCGCGGACGCGGAATTCATCCACCCCCATGGCGTCGATTTCCCGCAGGTCGGCCAGGGCTTCGTCGGCGGCGTAGAAGTCGCGGTAGCCGCCGCTGAAGGCGCCCGCCCAGCGAGCCAGGGCCGGGGCGGTCGGCAGGCCGGAGGCGCGGACGGCGGTCTCGAAGCGGTCGCCCCAGGTGCGGGCGGTCTCGGCGATCTCGGCTTCCAGCTCGGCCAGGTCGGGGTCGGCGTGGCCGCCGGGGGTGACGCCGATGATATAGTGGACGCGGGCCAGGGGGGCGTCGGAGAAGCTGGGGTAGTAGGCCGAGACGCGGCCGTTGTAGGCGGCGGCGATCAGCTTGCCGGCCCGCTCGCGCACGCCCGAGTCATAGCGGTCGCGCGGCACGTAGAGCAGGACGGAGATGAAGCGGTCGAAGGGGTCCTTGCGGACGAACAGCTTCAGGCGCGGCCGGTCGATCAGGTGCAGGATGCCCATGGCCTGTTCGAGCAGCTCGCCCTCGGGCAGCTGGAACAGCTCATCGCGCGGGTAGGTCTCGATGATGTGGCGCAGGCGCTTGTCGTTGTGGCTGCCCGGCACGACGCTGGCGTGGTCGAGGGCCAGGCGGATCTTGCGGCGGATCAGCGGCACTTCGTTGGCCGGCGTCTCGTAGGCGTCGGCGGTGAACAGGCCGACGAAGCGGACCTCGCCGGAGGGCAGGCCGTCGGCGCCGTAGCGCTTGAGCCCGACGTAATCCATGTAGGCGCGGCGGTGGACGTTGGAGCGCAGGTTGGACTTGGCGACGGTCAGGGCCGGGCCGGTCTCCAGGTGGCGGCGCACCTGCTGCGAGAGGATGGCCGGCTCGGAGGCGCGGCGCAGGACGGCGCGGGACTGGTCGCGCAGGACGCCGAGGCTGCCTTCGGGCTGGTACAGCGGCTCTTCGGCCGCGTAACCGCCGTCGGCGGTGCGCGGGTATTCGTAGGTGCGGGCCCCGAGGAAGACGAAGCGTTCGTTCTCCAGCCACTTGAGGAAGGCCAGCTGTTCGGCATGCTCGTCGGCGTCGGCCGCGCCGAGGGTGGTGTTTTCCAGCTCCTCGATGGAGCGGCGGATGACCGCCTTCATGGCCTGGAAGTCTTCGACGGCGACGCGGACGTCGGCCAGGGTGGCGGTGACGTTCTCGATCAGGGCCGGGGCCCGGTCCTCGCCGACGGGGTCGAGCTGCACCTGGATCAGCGAGCGGGCCCCCTCCCCTCTTTTTGGGCCGGCGATCCTGGCGATGGGGTGGAACATGGCCCGCACGGGCAGGCCGGCCTCGGCCACCACGCCCATGATGCTGTCGACCAGGAAGGGCCGGTCGTCCTGGACGATTTCGAGGAGGTCGCGGCCCAGGTCGCTGCCGTCCGGATCGGTCCAGCGGCGCAGGCGCACGGCCGGATCCTGGCCGGCGGAGGCCTCGGCGAAGCGCCAGAAGTCGGCGAACATGGCGCCCAGGCCGTCTTCCGAAACGGGGGGCAGTTCCTCGGCCTGCAGGTCGCCGGCGACCTGGTCCAGGAAGCGGGCCTCGGGTTCGAGCAGGGCCTTGGTCTTCAGGTGACGGGCGAAGGCCTGCGCCAGCGGAGAGTCGTCGACTTTGGCAGCCAGGTCGGTTTTCGCGCCGCTCATCCCGTTTTCCTCGAGAATTTTGTCGTTTGAGGGTGATTTAGCGGTCGCTTTAGCCTGTTCGGCGGCAGTTTGCGCTCAAAATCGACCCTGAGTGCGTTGAATTGTCGAACGGGAGTTTAGACCGTTCCTCCCCCGTCGCGCCTGCGGCGCGCCGAGGGAGGATTAGATACGAAGGCGCCGCCGGAGGGGGGTCCGGCGGCGCGTGCCTCGCGGGGGTGGCGAGGCTTATCGAGGGCCCTTCGGGGGGAGGGAGGGCGCCTCTATGGTCCGGGGTTACAGGGGGGAGGGAAGCCCCGGACAGGATCACAGATAGGCGCTCGCTGAACACGTTCAAGAGGCGGAAGGTTTTTGCCTGGGTGAAACTTTCTTCACCTTCGGCTCGGTCTCCCTGGGCGTCCCCGGGGCGTTTTCCAGCGGGCTGTGGCGACCGTGGGCGCCGGCCGGATTGCCGTTGGCCGATAGCAGCACGGCGATCCAGTGCGAGCCCTTGAACTGGGCCAGGATGATCATCGCCATGACCGTCAGCGGCGTGGAGAGGAACATGCCGGGCATGCCCCAGATCAGGCCCCAGAAGGCCAGGGACAGCAGCACCACCACCGGATCGATGTTCAGGCTGTCGCCCTGCATCTTCGGCTGGATGACGTTGCCGACGATGAACTGAACGCTCTGCAGGACCACGGCGATGATGATGGCCGGGACGACGGTCGGAAACTGCATCAGGGCGAACAGCGGCGGCAGGGCGACGCCGATCACCCCGCCGATGATCGGGATGTAGGAGGCCAGGAAGATCAGGAAGGCCCAGAAGAGGGCGTTGTCCAGGCCGACCGCCCACATGCAGAGGAAGGAGCCGAGGGCGATCATCAGGCCGGTGACGGTCTGCACCCACAGATACTGCTCCACGCCGTTGCGGATGCGCTGGAAGATGACCACCGCCTCCTCGCGCTCGGCGTTGTGCGGGAACATGGCGACGATCTTGCGCCGGAAGCCGCGCCGCGAGGCGATCAGGAAGGCCAGGTAGATCAGCACGAAGAAGGTGTCGGACAGGATGCTCTGCGTCTGTTTGGCGATGTCGTCGGCATACTGGCCGGGGTTGGCGCGGCGGATCAGCTCGCCGAGGCTGGGCACGTTCTGGATGCCGAGCGTGTGGGCGGTGCTGGCCAGCAGGCCTTCGAGCCGGGGGCCGTAGCCGGTCAGCTGGTCGGCGAACCCCATGCCTTGCACGGCGATCAGCCAGACGACTCCGATCAGGATCAGGATGGTCAGGCCGATGGCGGTCGGCAGGGCGGCGGCCTTGGGGAATTTCGGCAGGCGCTGCTCCAGCACCCGCGAGAAGCCGTCGATGGTCACCGCCAGGAAGACGGCCAGGGCCAGCTGGGTCAGCACGCCCCGCAGCAGCCAGAGGGCGGCGCCCGAGGCGATGACCGCCATGATGACGACCGCGTTGCGGGAGACGCCGTCGAAGAGGGGCTTGGCGGGGGGCATGGGGCGTCCTGTGTTGCTGCGCCAGAGTCGGGGCGGGGGGAGATTTCGTCAATGCGCAAGGCGATGGCGCGAGGTGCGTTCGCTCTCCGCCCTCCGGGCGGAGGACGGTTCGGAGCGTGAGCGACGGACCAGGAGGCGGGCCCAACGGCGGTTGGGGATTGGCGCGTTCCCTTGGACGCCGGCGGCGGCTTCGGCGCACGACCGCCGGTGGAAGTCCCGCCCCGGTTGGGCTCGCTTGCAGCGCTCGCCCAAGCCACCCCGCCCCAAGGGCGGGGAGCGGAACTTCGGTGACGTCGCCGCCTCGCCACGCTAAGCCTTGGCCGACCCGTAATAAGGAGCCCCGCATGGTCGACGTTCCCGAAGGCGCGCTGTTTGTCGGCATGGCTCCAGAGACGGAGGGCGGGCCGCAGGTGATGCGGCTGGACCGCGCCAACCGCCACGGGCTGGTGGCCGGGGCGACGGGGACGGGCAAGACGGTGACCTTGCAGATCCTCGCCCAGGGCTTTTCCGACGCCGGGGTGCCGGTGTTCGCCGCCGACGTGAAGGGCGACCTCAGCGGCATCTGCGTGGCCGGAACCCCGAACGAGAAGATGCTGGCCCGCGCCGCCGGCATGAAGCTGGAGCTGCGCCCCGACTGCCCGCCGACGGTGTTCTGGGACCTCTACGGCGAGAAGGGCCACCCGGTCCGCACCACCATCTCGGAGATGGGGCCGCTGCTGCTGTCGCGGCTGATGGAGCTCAACGAGGTGCAGGAAGGCGTGCTCAACATCGTCTTCAAGATGGCCGACGACGAGGGCCTGCTGCTGCTCGATCTGAAGGACCTGCAGGCGGCGCTGAAATATGTCGCCGACAACGAGAAGGAGATCGACGTCAAGTACGGCAACGTCTCGGCGGCGACGGTCGGGACCATCCAGCGCGGCCTGCTGCAGCTGGAAACGCAAGGGGCCGAGAACCTGTTCGGGGAGCCGGCCCTGAACCTCAGCGACCTGATGCGGGTCGACGGCTCGGGCCGGGGCATCGTCTCCATCCTGGCGGCCGACAGGCTGATCCAGAGCCCGCGGCTCTATGCGACCTTCCTCCTGTGGCTGCTGTCGGAACTGTTCGAGGAGCTGCCCGAGATCGGCGATCCGGAGAAGCCGCGGCTGGTCTTTTTCTTCGATGAGGCTCACCTCCTGTTCCGCGACGCGCCGCGCGCCCTGATGGAGAAGGTCGAGCAGGTCGTTCGGCTGATCCGCTCCAAGGGCGTCGGCATCTATTTCGTCACCCAGAACCCGGCCGACATCCCCGAGACGGTGCTGGCCCAGCTGGGCAACCGCGTGCAGCACGCCCTGCGGGCCTACACCCCGGCCGAGCAGAAGGGCCTGCGGGCCGCCGCCGCCAGTTTCCGCCCCAACCCCGCCTTCGACACCGCCGAGGCCATCCAGGGCCTGGGGGTCGGCGAGGCCCTGGTCAGCGTGCTCGACGAGAAGGGCGCCCCGACGGTGACCGCCCGCACGATGATCCGGCCGCCGGCCTCGCGCCTGGGACCGGCCAGCCCCGAAGAGCGGGCGGCGGTGCAGGGGCGCAGCCCGGTGAAGGGCCTCTACGATACGCCGCAGGACCGGGAGTCGGCCTTCGAGCGGATCAACCAGAAGACCGCCGACGGCCAGCGCAAGGCAGAGCTGGACGCGGCCGAGGCGCAGATCACCAAGCAGCGCGAGGCCCAGGAGAAGGAATGGGCCAGGGAACAGACGCGGCGCGAGCGGGAGGCCAGCCGGCCGGCGCCCAGAGGCCGCGCCTCCAGCCGCATGGGCATGGGCGAGACGGTGCTGAAGTCGGTGGTCCGCACGGTAGTGCCGCAGCTGACCCGGGCGCTGCTGCGGGGGGTCTTGGGTGGTCTCAAGCGGTAGGGTGTCGAAGCGGCCATTGTAGCACGGCGCGGGAAAGAAATAAGTCTTCTAAATCAACACCCTATGACCTCCCTGGGGTCCGCCGGAGTGGCCGGATCAGCCGCCGGACAGGCCGGATCTCGCCTACGGGGGACCACCCTCAGTCCGGATGCCAGTCGGCGGCCGCGGGACGGACGTAGGGCGGGAAAAGCTTCGTCATCGGCTCGTAGTGGGCGCGGGCCGCGTTGTGCCGGGCCTTGAGGGCGGCGGTGACGTCCGGGTGCAGCGAGGCGACGCTGTAGTTCTCGCCGGGGTCGCGGCGGATGTCGAACAGCAGGGGGTAGTTGAAGCGGCCGACGTTCAATTCGTAGGCCCGGAAGTAGCAGCGGGTGACGTATTTCCAATCCTGGGTACGGACCGCGGCGACCTTGGCGTTGTCGAACAGGATGATGGCCTCGTGCGGCGAGGCGGCGTCGTCGTCGATGACGGCTGAAAGGTCCTTGCCGTCGAGTTCAAGGTCCGGCGGCAGGGCGGCGCCGGTCATGGCCGCGAAGGTCGGCAGGAAGTCGAGGTTGCTGGCGATGGCGTTGCGCACCTGGCCGGCCGGAACGGTCCCTGGCTGGCGCAGGATGCAGGGGACGCGATAACCGCCGTCCCAGCCGGCCCCGCCCTTGCGGTCGCGGAACGGGCCCGAGGAGCCCTCGAACCAGGGGCCGTTGTCGGAGGTGAAGACGACCAGGGTGTCCTCGTCGAGCCCCAGGGCCTTCAGCCGGTCCAGCAGGCCGCCAACGTTGCGGTCAATCTCCTCGACGACATCCCCGTAAGCCCCTGCCGGCGAATCCCAGGCCGCGTCGTCGTTGCGGACCAGCGGCACATGCGGCGCGGTCAAGGCCAGCAAGACGAAGAAGGGCCGGTCGCGGTCCTCCTCGGCGAAGGCCAAGGCGTCGTGGAAGAAGGTCTGGGTCAGTTTGGGGAAGTCGGCCGGCCGTTCGGTCAGGGGACCGTCGCCGACCTTTTCGTAGTGGGCCAGCGGCTGCATGTCGTGGCTGTAGGGCAGGCCCTTGAAGGTATCGAAGCCGTGCACGGTCGGCGGCCAGTGATCGCCGTTGTGCCCCAGGTGCCATTTGCCGATCAGGGCGGTGGCGTGGGTCGGTTGCAGCAGCTTGGGAATGGTCAGCTCGCTGGTGGGCAGGCCACGTGTCTCGGAGGCCTGGATCACCTGGTCGGCGAGGCCCAGGCGGATGGCGTAGCGGCCGGTGAGCAGGCCGGCGCGTGACGGGGTGCAGAGATTGGCCGAGGCGTAGAAGTCGGAGAGCCGCGTCCCCTCCGCCGCCATGCGGTCGAGGTTGGGGGTGCGGATGATGCTCCCGCCGTCGCAGCCCAGATCGCCATAGCCGAGGTCGTCGGCCAGGATGACGATGATGTTGCGCGGTCTGGTCATGGCGGCCCCTGGGTTTGAACCGCGACAGTAGCCAAGCTTTCGCCGGGCGGGAAAGCCGTGCTACAGCCCGCCCCGATGTTGACGGCCGCCTTTCGCCTGCTGGGACGGATCGGACTGCTCGGCGCCCTGTTGATGGCGCTGGCGGCCACGGCCGTCTCGACGCCGGCCGCGGCCTTCGAGACGGGCGCGACCATCGTGGCCTCGGCGACCGCCGACCTGCCGGCCCCCTGCGACTTCGACGACTGCACTGACTGCGGCCCCGCCTGCGGCCATGGCTGCTGTCACGGCTCGCTGGTCGCGGTGGCGGCGACGCAGGCCTCCCTCCCGGCCCCCGTGGTCTTCACGACCGCCCCAGGCTGGACCCAGCGCACCCTGGCGCCGCTCGCCGCGCCCGCCGGGCCGGACCGACCGCCCAGGTCGTAGACCGCCGCCGACCGGCCTCCCGGTCCGCGCGCCCCCTCCCCTGACACGACCGGCCGTGCGGCGCCCCAGGGCGACGCGCGCCCGACCCCGACCATCCGTCGGCCCGTCCGTGGGCCCCGCGAGAACCAGAATGACCCTTGAACGACACTGGCTGCTGACTGGCGTGGCCGTCATCGCCGCCCTGGGCCTGGGCTTCGGCGCCGCCCGCCTGATGCCCACCGGCGCCCCGAAAACGCAGGCCCACGCCGAAGAGGAACACGAGGAGGGCGCGGAGGAAGGCTTTGTCGCCCTCGCCCCGGCGAAGGCCGCCGCGTCCGGCGTCACGGTCGTCGGCCTGGAGCGCGGCGGCGGATCGGAACTGATGCTGCCCGGCCGGGTGGAGTTCGCGCCCGGGGCCGAGGCGGTGGTCGATGCGCCCCTGCCGGGCACGGTGCTGCAGGTGCATGTCGGGCCGGGGACGCCGGTGCGGGCGGGGGCGGCCCTGGTCACCCTGCGCAGCCCGGAAGGGGCCGGGGCCCGGGCCGAGGTCGATGCGGCGGTGGCGGGCGACCAGGCCGCCCAGGCCGCCCTGCGACGGGACCAGTCGCTGTTCGAGCGGGGCTATGTCGCCCGCTCGCGGCTGGACATCACCCAGGCCGAGGCCCGCCGCACCGAGGCCCAGCTGCGCGCCGCCCGCGCCCGGCTGGCCGCCTGGGGTTCGCCCGGCGCCGATGGCCGGGTGGTGGTGCGCAGCCCGGTCGCCGGGGTCGTCACCCGGCTGACCACCTCGCCGGGCCAGGTTCTGCACGAAGAGGATCAGGAGGTCGCGGCGGTGGCCGACGCCGGCCGCGTCGAGCTGGTGTTCGAGGGGCCGCCGGCCGCCGCCGCCCTGCTGCGGGTGGGCGGGGCGATCGAGGGACGCACCGGCGATGGCCAGCCGGTCGCCGGCGTCGTCATCGCCATCGCGCCGGTCAACGAACGCGGCGTGGTCACGGTGCGGGCGCGCTCCACCGGGGCCATGCCGCCGGCCGGGGCGGTGCTGTCGGCGCGGCTGAAATCCGGCGGCGGAGGCGGGGCGCTGACCGTGCCCAGCGAAGCGGTGCAGACCGTCGAGGGCCGCAGCTCAGTGTTCGTCGTCGAGGCCACGGGCTTTCGCGCCCGCGCCGTCGTCACTGGCCGCACCGCCGCCGGCCGGACCGAAATCCTCAGCGGCCTGACCGGGGCGGAACGCATCGCCGGCCCCGGCGCCTTCCTGCTCAAGGCCGAACTGGCCAAGGGCGAAGCCGAGCACGGACACTGACCATGCTGGACAGGATCATCGACGCCTCCGTCCGCTTCCGCTGGCTGATCGTGCTGCTGGCCGCCGTCCTCGCCCTGCTGGGCGGGCGCGAGCTCCTGCGGCTGCCGATCGACGCGGTGCCCGACATCACCAACCGCCAGGTGCAGATCACCACCGTCGCCCCGGCCCTGGGGCCCGAGGAGGTCGAGCGCCAGGTCACCTTCCCGCTGGAGACCGCCCTGGCCGGCCTGCCGGGCCTGACCGAGACGCGGTCGCTCTCCCGGCACGGCTTCTCGCAGATCACCGCCGTCTTCACCGACGCCACCGACATCTATTTCGCCCGGGGCCTGGTCAACGAACGGATGCAGGCGGCGCGCGAGGACCTGCCGGCTGGCCTGGCGCCCACGATGGGGCCGGTGGTCACGGGCCTGGGCGAGGTCTTCATCTGGACGCTCGAATTCAAGGGCGCCCCGGCCAAGCCCGGCGCCGCCTACGTCACGCCCGAGGGCGAACGGCTGGTCACGGACGAAGAGAAGGCGACCTATCTGCGCACCGTCCAGGACTGGATCGTCGCCCCGCAGCTGAAGACGGTGAAGGGCGTCGCCGGCATCGATGTGCAGGGCGGCTACGTCAAGGAGTACGCGGTGCATCCCGACCCCGCCCGGCTGGCCGCCTATGGGGTGGGCCTGGTGCAGCTGGTCGAGGCGCTGGAGCACGCCAACCGCATCGCCGGGGCCGGCTACGTCAATCGGGCCGGCGAGGCCTACATCGTGCGGGCCGACGCCCGGGTGAAAACCCTGGAGGAGCTGGCCCAGACGCCGATCCTCAATCGCCAGGGCCAGGTCATCCGCGTCTCCGACCTGGCCAAGGTCGAGACCGGCCGCGCCCCGCGCCTGGGCTCGGCCAGCGCCGACGGTCGTGAGACCGTCGTCGGCACGGCCATGATGCTGCAAGGCGAGAACTCGCGCGAGGTGGCCAAACGGGTCGGCCAGCGGCTGAAGGACATCGCCCCCAGCCTGCCGCCGGACGTCCTCATCCGCCCGGTCCTGGACCGCACCCAGCTGGTCGAGGCCACCATCCGCACGGTCGAGCACAACCTGGCCCTGGGGGCGGCCCTGGTCATCGCCGTGCTGTTCTTCGCGCTGGGCAACGCGCGGGCGGCGGTCATCACCGCCCTGGTCATCCCGCTGTCCTTCCTGTTCGCCGCCTCGGCGATGAACCGGTTCGGGATCAGCGCCAATCTCCTGAGCCTCGGGGCGCTCGACTTCGGGCTTATCGTCGACGGGGCGGTGGTGGTCATCGAGAACACCCTGCGCCGGCTGGCCCAAGCACAGGAGGCGGAGGCGCGCGCCCTCACCCCGGCGCAGCGGCTGTCGATCGCCGCCAGCTCGGCCCGCGAGATGGCCCCGCCGGCCGCCTTCGGCCAGGCCATCATCCTCTTGGTCTACGCCCCGCTGCTGATGTTCGAGGGCGTCGAGGGCAAGATGTTCGGGCCGATGGCGGCGACGGTGATGCTGGCCCTGCTGGGCGCCTTCGTCCTCAGCTTCACCTTCGTGCCGGCGCTGACCGCCCTGTGGGTGCGCGAGCCGAAAGCGGGGCATGGCGAGACCCGCCTGACCCGCGCCGCCACGGCCCGCTATGCGCCGATGCTGGCCTGGGCCATCGCCCGGCCGCGCGCCATCCTCGCCGCCGCCGGGCTGAGCCTGCTGGTCGGGCTGGCCGCCTTCCTGCTGCTGGGCCGGGAGTTCGTGCCGACCTTGGACGAGGGGGATATCCTGGTCCAGGCGATGCGCGTGCCCTCGACCTCGCTCGAACAGAGCCAGGCCATGCAGTTCCGCGTCGAGCGGACCTTGAAGGCGATGCCGGAGGTGGCGCTGGTCTTCACCCGCACCGGCACGGCGGAGGTCGCCACCGACCCGATGCCGCCGTCGATCTCCGACACCTTCGTCATGCTCAAGGATCGCAAGGCATGGCCTGACCCGGACCTGTCGAAAACGCAGCTCGTCGCGCGCATGGAGACGGCGCTCGGCAGACTGCTGGGCAACAATTACGAGTTCACCCAGCCCATCCAGATGCGCTTCAACGAACTGATCGCCGGGGTCCGCTCGGACGTCGCGGTCAAGGTCTATGGCGACGACTTCGCCGCCATGAGCCGCACGGCGCAGCAGGTCGCCGCCGTCCTGCGCGGCATTGACGGGGCGGCCGATGTGCGGGTCGAGCAGATCTCCGGCCAGCCGACCATCACCGCCACGGTCGACCGCACCATCGCGGCCGCGCAGGGGGTGCATGCCAGCGACGCCGCCGACGCCCTGGCCATCGCGCTGGCCGGGCGGGAGGCCGGCCATGTGCTGGAGGGCGACCGCCGGTTCGATGTGGTGGTGCGGCTGGACGAAGACCTGCGCAACGATCCGGCCGTCATGGCCCAGCTGCCGGTCATGGCCGAGGACGCCCCGTCCGGCGCCGCGACCATCCCGCTGTCGGCCGTGGCGCGGTTCGACACAGCCGACGGGCCGGGCCAGATCGGCCGCGAGAACGGCAAGCGCCGCATCGTCGTGCAGGCCAATGTGCGCGGCCGCGACCTGGGAAGCTTCGTCGCCGAGGCCCGGAGCGCCGTGGCCGGGCAGGTGAAGCCGCCGCCCGGCGGCTGGCTCGACTGGGGCGGCCAGTTCGAGAACCTGGAGCGGGCCAGCGCCCGGCTGGGCCTGATCGTGCCGATCGTCTTCGCCACCATCGGCCTCCTGCTCTACCTGGCCCTGCGGTCGATGCGCGACGCGGCCCTGGTCTTCGCCGGCGTGCCCCTGGCCCTGGTCGGCGGGGCCCTGGCCCTGCTGGCGCGAGGCATGCCGCTGTCGATCAGCGCGGCGGTCGGCTTCATCGCCGTCTCCGGCGTGGTGACCCTCAACGGCCTGGTGCTGATGCAGGCGATCCGGCGGCGGCTTGCGGAGGGCTTGGACCCGGCCCAGGCGGCGCTGGAGGGGGCGACGGCCCGGCTGCGCGCCGTGCTGACCACGGCGCTGGTGGCGATCCTCGGCTTCGTGCCCATGGCCTTTGCCTTCGGGCCGGGGGCGGAGGTGCAGAAGCCGCTGGCGACGGTGGTCATCGGCGGCCTGCTGACGGCGACGGCCCTGACCTTGATCGTTCTGCCGACCCTGGCGGCGTGGGGAAGGGCGTCCCCCGAAGCCCCGCTCATCCCGGCGACCCGAAGGGCGGCGCGAAGCGTCAATGCCGGGACCCATCCGCGTGATCTCGATGCCTGAAGAACGGGAGCCGATCAGTTGTCGGAAGTCGAGATAGGTGGCCAATCGGAATCGCCCGCGCTCTGGCAAATGGGTCCCGGCGTTCGCCGGGATGAGCGGACAGAGAACGTGAATCATGTCCGCTTGACACGACACAATGTCCGGTTAAACGTACATCTCAAGTCGAGGGCATGGGCGTGATCCGGATCATCGTGGCGTTGCTGGGCAGTCTGGGGCTCGGCGCGGTTCTGGCCGCGCCTCTGCCCTGGCCCCTGCCGGCGGGCCTGTTTGGGGCCGCCGTCCTCGTGGTCGCGGCCGTGGCCAGCAAGGTGGTCTGGGAGCGGCGCCGGAAGACGGACCTCGACGTCCCCGGCTGGCGCGAGATCGGGGCCTGGCATGCGGTGGTCGGCTGGGGGGTGGTCTGCGGCCAGCTGGCCATGTCGCTGCTGCGCGGCGTCGACCTGCACCTGGGGTCTGGCAACACCCTGGCCATCGACAACTGGACCCTGGGCGCCGCCGCCGTCATCGCCTGGCTGATCATCCGGCCGCGCGACCGCACCCGCGACGAGCGCGACAGCGAGATGGCCAACCTGGGGGCCCGGACCGGCTTCTGGGCCCTGACCGGATCGCTGGCCGTCGCGGCCGTCGGCATGGGTTTCGCGCCCGTCGTGGTGCAGGAGCGGCTGACCCTCTTCGTCATCGGCAACATCCTGATCGTGCTGATCCTGCTGGGCGGGCTGGCCTACGCCACCGCCCAGCTGGTCGGCTACTGGGCGGCGGCGAGGCCGCCCTTCGACGCGGAAGAGGCCGATGGCGAGTAGCCCGATCGGCAACCATCTGCGCCGCCTGCGGTTCGACCACGGCGAGATGACCCAGGAGGCCCTGGCCAGGGCGGTGGGGATCACCCGCCAGACCGTCATTTCGCTGGAAACCGGCCGCTACGCCCCGTCGCTGGAGCTGGCCATGCGGCTGGCCCAGGTGTTCGGGCGCGGGGTGGACGAGGTGTTTTTCTGGAAATCGCCGCCGGCCGGCTGAGCGCTTCCCTTCGAGACGAGGACTTGATCGCCATGCACATCGACAGACGAAGGGCCCTGCTGCTGGGGCTGACGGGAGCCTGCGGCCTGATGGCCGGCGGCGCGGCCGCCCAGACGGGCCCCCGCTTCACCTTCTCGCCCGGCGTGGAGGTGATGCAGGGATCGCCGCTGATCGTGCGGCTGGAGGGGCTGCTGGCCGGGTCGGCTGTGCGGATCACCGCCGAGCGGCGGTTCGGCCGGCCGGCAGGGGTGCACCGGTCCTGGGCCAGCTTCACCGCCGACGCGCGAGGGACCATCGACCTGTCCCGCGCGGCGGCCCGCGAGGGGACCTACGAAGGCGTCGACCGGGCCGGGCTGTTCTGGTCGATGCAGCCCACCGCCGATCCGCTGCCGGCTGACTGGAAGACCGGCGAGGTGCGGCTGAAGGCCGTGGTCGACGGCCAGGCCGTCGCCGAGGGCATGGTTCGGCTGCTCGGTTTCGACCCGCGGGTGATCGAGGAGCCGATCCCCGGCTTTCCGGCCGCCAGCCTCTATCGCCTGCCCGGCGGCAAGCCCCGGCCGGTCATCGTCGTGCTGCACGGGGCCGACGGCGGCACGGGGGCCAGCCTGCGCTATGGCCGCAAGCTGGCGTCGCTGGGCTATGCGGTGGTCGGCCTGCCCTACTATTCCGCCGACTGGGGACCGGCCGGGCCGCCCAAGCAGATCGCCGAGTTGCCCGGCAGCTTCATCGACATCCGCATCGACCAGATCGCCGAGCTGCGCGACTGGCTGAAGACGCGGCCCGAGGTCGACGCCGGCCGCATCGCCCTGTTCGGCGGCTCCAAGGGCGCCGAGTTCGCCCTGATCGCGGCGAGCAAATACCCCTGGCTGACCTCGGTCGTGGCCTTCGCCCCGTCGGACGTGGTCTGGGAGGGCTGGGGCCTGGAGATGCTGCAGGCGGAGGGCACGCGCTCGTCCTTCGCCTTTGCGGGGAAGGCGTTGCCGTTCATGCCCTACAAGGGGTTCGTCGACGGCCTGCTGGCCGGGCCCAAGGCTGACCTGCTGAAAATCCACGAGGACGGCCGCGCCCTGCACCCCGAGCGGGAAGCGGCCGCCCGCATCCGCGTCGAGGATTTCCCGGGCCCGGTGATGCTGGTGGCCGGTGGCGACGACCGCCAGTGGAAGTCGGGCGTGATGGCGCGGAACCTGGAAAAAGTCCGCAAGGCCCGGCGGCTGGACACCACCCTGCTGCTCTACCCCAAGGCCGGACACGACGTCGGCGGCGACGGCTGGACCCCGACGCTTGGCGAGGTGGCGCGCGGCGGCGGCACGGCCCAGGCCAACGCCCGGGCCCAGGCTGACGCCTGGCCGCAGGTGCTGGGGTTCTTGAAGCGGACGCTGAAGCCTTAACTGCTCCCCAAAGCTGTCATCCTCCGGCCGCGTGGCGGACCGGGGGACCCAACTCTCCGCGTGAAGATCGCCAGGGAATCTTTCCGGAGCCGCCATGGGTCCCCCGGTCCGCGCTGCGCGCGGCCGGAGGATGACAGAAAGGTGGTGGACGCGATGGCTGCTACGCCGCCCGCTTGCGCCGCAGCACCGGCTTGTCGTTGGCCGGCGGGGGCAGCATCGGGCCGTGGTTGGTCCAGGCGCCCAGGGTCTCGGCCGGGGCCGGGCGGCCGATGGCGTAGCCCTGCAGTTCGGCGCACTCCTCGCCGCGCAGGAACTCGCGCTGCTCCTCGGTCTCCACCCCTTCGGCGACGACCGGGATGTTGAGGCTGCGGCCCAGGCCCAGCACCGCCTTGACGATGACCGTGGCCCGCTCGTCGCGATGGATGTTCTCGACGAAGCTCTTGTCGACCTTGATCTTGTCGAACGGGAAGGACTGCAGGGTCGACAGCGACGAGAAGCCGGTGCCGAAGTCGTCCATGGCGATGCGGACGCCCAGGCTTTTGAGCCGGCGCAGGTTGTCGAGCGCCCGCTGGTAGTCCTTGAACAGGGCGCTCTCGGTGATCTCCAGCTCCAGCCGGGCCGGCGACAGGCCGGTGGTGATCAGCACCTCATGGACCAGGGTCGGCAGGGCCGGGTTGTTGAGCTGCAGCGGCGACAGGTTGACGGCGATGCGCAGGGGCCGGTCCCAGCTGGCCGCGTCGGCGCAGGCGCGGCGCAGCACCCATTCGCCGAGCGGGCCGATCAGGCCGCATTCCTCGGCGATCGGGATGAAGTCCAGCGGCGGCACCATGCCGCGCACCGGATGCTTCCAGCGCACCAGGGCCTCGAAGCCGCAGACCTCGCCGTCCGAGGCGCGGGCCAGGGGCTGGTAGTGGACGACCAGCTCCTCGTCGGTGATCGCCTGGCGCAGTTCGCGGGCGAGATTCCGGCGCTCGCGGATGGTCTCGTCCATCTCCCGCTTGAAGAAGCGATAGGCCCCGCGGCCGCTTTCCTTGGCCCGGTAGAGGGCCATGTCGGCGTTGGCCAGCAGGGCCTCGGCCGTGCGACCGTCGTCGGGATAGAGGGAGACGCCCAGGCTGGCGCCCATGGCCATCTCCTGGTCGGCATAGCTCATCGACACCTTCAGGGTGTCGAGCAGGCCGCCGGCCAGTTCGGCGGCGGCGGTCGGCTGGTCCTGGTCGGTGATCTGGACGACGACGAACTCGTCGCCGCCGAGGCGGGCGGCGAAGCTGGGGGCCTGCAGGTCGGCGACCAGCCGGCGGGCGGTCTCGACCAGCACCTGGTCGCCGGCCTGGTGGCCGTGCAGGTCGTTGGCTTCCTTGAAGTGGTCCAGATCGATGCAGACCACGGCCAGGGATTCGCCGGAGGCTTCCACGCGATCAAGCGCAGCGGCCAGCTTGAGCTGCAGGGCGTTGCGGTTGGGCAGGCCGGTGAGGCCGTCGTGTTCGGCCAGGTAGCGGATCTTCTCCTCGGCCGAGCGGCGCTCGCGCAGGTCGCGGATGGCCAGCACTTCCAGGCCCGAGGTCTCGGCGCGGGCCCCGTCGTCCATCAGGCGCGAGAGGACCTCGACGGGGATGGCCTTGGCGTCGCCGAGCGGCTGCAGATGCGCCTCGCGGCGCAGTTCGGCCGACTGCAGGGCGTCGTCGAAGCTGAGCAGGCCGCCGATCAGCGGGGTGCCGATCAGGTCTTCCAGCGGCGCGCCGGCCAGTTCGCAGAAGGCGCTGTTGGCGTCGTTGATCGTGCCGTTCTGGATGACCACGATGCCTTCGTAGGCGGCGTTGGCCAGGGTGCGGATGCGTTCCAGGGCCGAACGGTTGGCGCCGGCCTCGATGAGCAGGGCGCCGAGGCCGCCGAGGATGATCAGGCCGGTGATCGAGGCGACCGCGAAGGTCATCATGCCGACGCCCATCAGCGACGGCGGCACGGCCACGCTGGCGTCGGGCACGATGGTGATGGCCGCCATGCCGGTGAAGTGCAGGGCGCAGACGCCCAGGGTCAGGGCGCCGCCGGCGGCGAACTGCTGCCAGAGCTTGCGGCCCTTGCCGACGATGATCAGCGCCGCGGTGGCGCCGATCACGCCGAGCACCGCCGAGGCGGCGATATAGACCGGCTCCCAGGACAGGTGGCCCTGGGTGATGAAGGCCGACATGCCCGAGTAGTGCATGGCGGCGACGCCGAGCCCGACCAGGATGCCGCCGGCCGTCTTGCTGGAGCGTTCGTCGTCGACCAGCAGGGAGGCGTAGAAGCCTGCCGCCATGAAGGCGACCGAGATCATCAGCGAGCCGACGGTCCAGGTGGAAGAGAAGCCGGTCTCAAGACCGGGCTTGTAGGCCAGCATGGCCAGGAAGTGGGTGGCCCAGACGCCCGAGCCGGCGACCAGGGCGGTCAGCAGCAGCCAGGCCCCGCGCACCAGACCCCTGGCGCCGGTCATGCGGGAATAGAGCCTCATCGCCGTCAGTGACGCCGCGAAGCAGACCAGCCCGGCCAGCAAGACAAGCCGGAAGTCGTGCTCGCTGACGAGACACGTGATGACCTTGAACAACGCCCCACCCCTTCAAACGAGGATTATCGGGGCAGTATCAGGGTCAGTTGCAAAAAAAGCGTTTCAGTCTGGGACGGTGCGACGATCGATCCCTCGAAATGAGCAGATCGCGAAACGCCAAACGCCCCTGGTTGCAGAACCAGAGGCGCTCAACGCAATCGGCGGAGATGGAGCCGTTCAGGCCGCTTCGGCGGACCGGCGGGCTTCCTGGCCGGACAGGGCGCGGGCGACGGTGACCACCGCGTTGCGCGACCCGGCGTCCTCGATGGAGGTGTAGGCGTGCAGCAGGTCGATGGCGCCCGGGTAGGCCAGCATGGTCAGCAGGGTCTCGTCGGTCGGGAAACCGCCGGGCTCCTCGCCGACCAGGAAGGCGACGGGGCAGTCGAGCCGCTTGGCGGCGCGGACCAGCATCGAGGCCGAGACGCGGTTGGCGCCGCGCTCGTACTTCTGCACCTGTTGGAAGGTGATGCCGAGCGCTTCGGCCAGGGCCGTCTGGGTCAGGCCGAGGGTCTTGCGGCGCATACGCATCCGGGCGCCGACGGCGACGTCGATGGGATCGGGCGCGGCGTGCTGAGGACGGGGCAAATCGATATCTCCGGTCGTGGTCTCGTCCCTCTGAATGACGAGAAACTTAGGAACGCACCAAGGTCAAGCACACAACCCTGAAATCTGGTTCTCCACCTATGCGGCAGTCAGCGCAAGCGTGGGCGGCTATTGGCCGCAGATTCTAGACCCGATTTGCGCAGGAATTCAAAGTTTTGGCGAGTTTATTCCCGCATTTGGGGAATGGAGGGCCAATTACGCCTGCGGATGAACGGGCGCGGCGGCCGATTCGCCCCTTCGGAGGCCGGTGAGTCGTTACCCGGGATGGGGGAATGGTGGACGCGACAGGGATTGAACCTGTGACCCCTACGATGTCAACGTAGTGCTCTCCCGCTGAGCTACGCGTCCGAACCGGCAGGAAGGCGGGGTCTATAGCGAGGCTTTTCCGGCCGCGCAACAGCCCATCTGCACGACAGTCTCGCGACTCAGGCGGCGGCCATCATCCGGTCGACCTCGGTGACGATCTCGCGCAGGTGGATCGGCTTGGACAGCACCTTGGCGCCGGCCGGGGCGCGCTCGCCCGCCGACAGGGCGACGGCGGCGAAACCGGTGATGAACATGATGCGCAGGCCGGGGTGGCGGGCGGCGGCGTGGCGCGCCACCTCGATGCCGTCCATGCCGGGCATGACGATGTCGGTGAGCAGGAGGTCCCAGTCCTCGTCGAGGCAGCTGGCCGCCTCTTCGCCGTCGGCGCAGGCGCGGACGTCGTAGCCGGCGCGCTCAAGGGCGCGGCTGAGGAAGTTGCGCAGGGAATCGTCGTCTTCGGCCAGCAGAATGCGGGGCATGGAGGTTTTTTGAGACCCTTGCAGAGAACCTTGGTCCCTTAACCTTAAACCCCAACCCGTAAAGGGCGGGTGAACCTCCCGCCTCGGGCGAGCGTCAAATTGAAGCGAAAGCCTTTGACCCGGCGCCGGGCCCGGATGAAATTGCCGCCATGACGCTGACCGATCCGGACCGGAACCTGGAGCCGGCCAGAGCCCTGCCTGGGACCGAGGCCTTCCGCGTCGCGCGGCCGGGGCCTGGCGTCGCCGCCACGCCGCTGATCTTCGCCTCGCCGCATTCGGGACGGATCTATCCGCCGGAGATGCTGGCGGCGGTGGCGGTTGGCGAGGCGCTGGTGCGCCGCTCGGAGGACGCCTTCGTCGACGAACTGATCGCGGCGGCCCCGGTCCTGGGGGCTAGCTGCATCACCGCTGGCTATGGGCGGGCCTACATCGACCTCAACCGCGACCCCTGGGAACTGGACCCGGCGATGTTCGAGGACGAGCTGCCGCCGCATGTCCAGGGCCGCACGGCGCGGGTGGCGGCGGGCCTGGGGGCGATCGCCAAGCTGGCCGGCGAGGGTCAGAAGATCTACGGCCGCAAGCTGCGTTTCGCCGAGGCCCAGGCCCGCATCGACACCGCCCACCGGCCCTATCACGACGCCCTCAGCCAGCTGATCGGCGAGGCCCATGCGGCGCACGGGGTCGCCATCTTGATCGACTGGCACTCCATGCCCTCGGCGGCGGCGAAAACGGTGGTCACCCCGCGCCACGGCAAGGGCTGCGACATGGTGCTGGGCGACCGCTTCGGGGCGGCCTGCGCCCCGGGGCTGACGCGGCTGGTGGAGAAGGAGCTGGAGGCCATGGGCCACCGGGTGGTGCGCAACGCCCCCTACGCCGGCGGCTACACCACCGAATTCTACGGCCGCCCGGCCCGCCGCATCCATGCCCTGCAGATCGAGATCGACCGGGCCCTGTATCTGGATGAGAAGACGCAGGAACCGACCGAGGGGCTGGCGGCGCTGAAGGCCGACGTGGCGCGACTGACGCAGGCGCTGGCGGCGGGCTGGCGGGAGGTTGGCTAGCCCTCCCCGGGGGAGGGGGACGGCGCCACGCTCAGGGCAAGGCCGATCGCCGCAAGGAGGGCGATGGCCCCGCGCATCAGCGGGTTCTCTTCGGGGTGAGCCTGACGACCGGCTCCGGCCGCCAGCCACCCGAGATCATCTCCGGCTTCGGAAGGTAGGATCGAACGACCAGGTAGAACGGCTGGTCTGGCGCGGGCAGCCAGTTGGCGGCGTCGCGGGGCCGTGCGTGCTGGATCTGCAGGTCGATGGATCCATCCCGATTGACCTTCAGGCCGGGCGTCCGGTCGTTGATCAGGTAGCGCCGCAGTTCGTTCGGATAGAGCGCGAACGTCTCAGCCTCATAGAGGGTGACCGACCAGAAGGCGTTGACCGGCGGCGGCTTGAACGAGAGCGCGTAGTCTCCCTTTGAACCGTCGAGCGGCCGGCCTTCGCCGTCGGCGAAAGTGTTGAACGAGAGGTTCTCCTTGTCGACGTTGGCGCCCAGACCCACGTAGTTGATCGTAGCGCGGCTGAGGTAGTTGAACCCGTACCGGGCCTTCTCCACCCGGCTCCAGCCCGTGCCCGTTGGCGTGCCGAGTTGAGCGCGTGAGGCGACGATGACCTTCATCGCGTCGTCGAAGCCTCCCTCCATGCCCGCGCGCGTCTCCGCGTCCAGGCTCGCTGGGTCGAACGGCTCCGGTCCGCCGATCCCGATTGCGCGGAAGCGGTAGACGAGGGCATCCTCCTGGTCGGGGTGGCCGTCGGTCCGCAGCACGTAGTCCAGCACCTTGAGGAACCCAAAGGCCGTGCCGACATCCGGCGGCGGATAGCCGCCGGTCTTGGCCGACGGCGTCAGCGGCGTGATCTTCACGCTGTCCTGGATTCCCCGCGCGACGGCCACCTCCGCCGGAGTCTGCGCGAAGACCCGCATCAGGATCCAGGCGTGCGGCGTCGCCACCCGGAACAGAGTGACGCCAGCGGGCGGCTCCCCTTTCCAGGCCGCCGGCGCGATCAGGTAGCGGCCGGCCTTGGATCCAAAGGTGCGGGTGCCGATGTTGCTGGCGTTGCTGAACATGTCGAGGAAGTTCAGCGTGAAGTACTTCAGCGGCACGTCCGGCGTTTCGATGAGGACGGGCCCGGCCGTCAGGTCGAGCCAGGCGTTGGAATAGAGCGTGTCGGAATTGGGCGTCTTGAACGCCCTGTAGTCGGGTCCGGCGAGGTCACGATCGTGGGCGAACCGGTTGAAGCCCACGTAGCGGGGACCGCCGGGGTCTACCGCCTGGGCGAACATCTCCCGATACTGGTAGACGCTGGGCAGGCCGTAGATGACCGCCTGCGTGGCCAGCGCGCGGGCGAGGTTGGTCCGCGCCGCTGGGTCCTTGGGCAGGACGTCCCCGCCAGGCGTCGGGTCGAACTGGTCGACGGCCTGCAGCGAGTAGCTGGGCGCCGACTGCGCCGGGTATGGGCGCTCCGCGGCAAGGGGGGCGCTGGCGAGCACCACAGGGAAGACTGCGACGGCGGCCCATTGAACGTTCATGGTGGGTTGCTCACTTGAAACCTAACGGTTTCAATAAGCCCACAGGTCGGGATTCCGCAAGATCATCATGATAAATACTCGCATGGACGAGGGCGCCCAGCGCGGCAGGCCAGGGATGTGCGGATGGTCGCCGAAACCTTTCACGATCTGGGACTGCCGCTGGCTTGGGAGCGGACCCCTTCCGTCAGCGGCTTCGCCGCCGCCACCTTCCCCGAGGGGGAAAGGACCAAAAAAAACGGCCGAGCCCGAGGGCCCGGCCAGTTCATTAGGGAGGAAACGCCCAGGAAGGGCAGAGGCGGCAAGGCCGCCTCACGAATTGAAAGTAGGTTGCGGCGCACAAAACAGCAAGGGCAAAAAGTGCGCCTCAGCGAAGTTTTTCTGGATCACACCTCAGAAAACACCGGTAACGTAAGGTGATATCGTGCCGAAGTTGTCATATTGCGGTGCACAATAATCGGGCCGGGCCTGCCCCAATTCACCAATCCGTGAATAAATACAAGCGTTTGAACCCGCCTCAGGCTGGGCACACAAGGTTCACCCGCGACCTCGTCGGCCCGGGGTGGCTTTGTGCGCCGCACTCGCGTACAAGCGCGCGCCTTCGCGGCCCAACGCTCCTCCCCCGATAAAGTTTGACCATGTCCCTGCGCAACATCGCCATTATCGCCCACGTCGACCATGGCAAGACGACCCTCGTCGACCAGCTGCTCGCCCAGTCCGGCATCTTCCGAGCCAACGAGGCGCAGACCGAGCGCGCCATGGACTCGAACGACCAGGAGCGCGAGCGCGGCATCACCATCCTGGCCAAGTGCACCAGCGTGCTGTGGCATGGCGAGGCGGGCGACACCCGCATCAACATCATCGACACCCCCGGACACGCCGACTTCGGCGGCGAGGTGGAGCGGATCCTCGGCATGGTCGACGGCTGCGTCCTGCTGGTCGACGCCGAAGAGGGTGTCATGCCGCAGACCAAGTTCGTGCTTGGCAAGGCCCTGAAGATGGGCCTGCGTCCGATCCTCTGCCTCAACAAGGTCGACCGGCCGCACGCCGATCCCGACCGCGTGCTGAACGACGCCTTCGACCTCTTCGCCGCCATCGGCGCCACCGACGAGCAGCTCGACTTCCCGCACATCTATGCGTCCGGCAAGAACGGCTGGGCGACGATGGATCTCGACAAGCCCAACGACAACCTGGGCCCGCTGTTCGACCTGATCGTCCGCCACGTGCCCGAGCCCAAGGCCGTCGCCCGCAAGGACGAGCCCTTCCAGATCCTGTCGGTGCTGATCGAAAGCGACCCCTTCCTGGGCCGCCTGCTGACCGGCCGCATCGAGAGCGGCAAGGCCGTTCCCGGCATGGCCATCCACGCCCTGTCGCGCGACGGCAAGGAAATCGAGCGCGGCCGCATCACCAAGGTGCTGGCCTTCCGCGGCCTCAAGCGCCAGCCGGTCGACGACGCCGAAGCCGGCGACATCGTCGCCATCGCCGGCCTCTCCAAGGCCACCGTCGCCGACACCCTCTGCGCCATCGACGTCACCGACGCCCTGCCCGCCCAGCCGATCGATCCGCCGACCATCTCCATGACCGTCTCGGTCAACGACAGCCCGCTGGCCGGCCGCGAAGGCGACAAGGTGCAGAGCCGGGTCATCCGCGACCGCCTGATGAAGGAGCTGGAGCAGAACGTCGCCATTCGGGTCACCGAAACCAGCGAGAAGGACGCCTTCGAAGTCGCCGGCCGCGGCGAACTGCAGCTGGGCGTGCTGATCGAAAGCATGCGCCGCGAAGGCTTCGAACTGTCGATCAGCCGTCCGCGCGTGGTCTTCCAGACCGACGAGGAAACCGGTGAGCGGCTGGAGCCCATCGAAGACGTCATGATCGACGTCGACGACGAGTTCAGCGGCATCGTCATCGAGAAGCTGTCGGCCCGCAAAGCCGAGTTGAAGGACATGGGCCCGTCCGGCGCCGGCAAGACCCGCCTGACGCTGAAGAGCCCGTCGCGCTCGCTGATCGGCTACCAGGGCGAGTTCCTGACCGACACCCGCGGCACCGGCGTTCTGAACCGCGTGTTCAGCCACTATGAGAGCTACAAGGGCGCCATCGAGGGTGGCCGCAAGGGCGTGCTGGTTTCCAACTCCGACGGCGAGACTCAGGCCTATGCCCTGTGGAACCTGGAAGAGCGCGGCACCATGTTCGTCGGCGGCAACGAGAAGACCTACCAGGGCATGATCATCGGCGAGAACAGCCGCATGGACGACCTGGACGTCAACCCGATGAAGGCCAAGCAGCTGACCAACGTCCGGGCCAGCGGCAAGGACGAATCGATCCGCCTGACCCCGCCGCGCCGCATGACCCTCGAACAGGCCATCGCCTACATCGACGAGGACGAGCTGGTCGAGGTGACCCCGAAGAACATCCGCCTGCGCAAGAAGGTGCTGAACCCCAGCTTCCGCAAGCGGCGTGTGAAGGACGAGTAGCGAAGTTCCTCCCCCATCGGGGGAGGGGGACCATCGCGCAGCGATGGTGGAGGGGGTCCCCACCGGCGGGTCAGCCTGAACAGGTTTACCCGCCGACCTGGGATGTGACCCCCTCAGTCAGCCGCTGCGCGGCCGACAGCTCCCCCGGAGGGGGAGCAACTGGCTGGCGCTTGCGCACCGCCATCGACTCCTCCTCATGGTCCTGCAGCTCACCGCGCAGCTGCGCCACGGTCGGCCCCTCCGTCAGCCGCCGCTCATGCACGAGCCAGCGCCAGATCTCGTGGAACCAGACCCGCCGGCCCATGCGGTAGTACCAGCGGGTCGCGTGCCTGATCTTCGCGTCCCGGCGCCAGATCAGCCGCATCAGGGCCTTGGGCCGCGCCTGGGCGACGATCTCCACGAACTTCACCCACAGCAGCACCCGCCAGGCCGGCATGCGGGTCATCTCCAGCACCTGGTGCTTGTAGTCCCACAGGGTCGGATCGGGCTGGATCACCCGGCGGTCCTCGGCGAGGCGGTAGTAGGGCGTCCAGCGGTGCGGCGTCACATAGAGGGCCTGGATCTGGTCGGGGTCATAGGCGATCAGCTGTTTCAGGCCGCGCCAGAAGTCGGCGTCGGTCTGGTCGTCGAAGCCGGCGACCCAGGTGGCCATCGACAGGATGTTGTGCCGGCGCAGAAGCCGGATCGCCTCGCGGTCGGCGCTGACGCTGCCGCCCTTCTTGATCAGCTTGAGGGTCGCCTCGTCGGTGTTCTCCATCCCCATCAGGAAGCGCTCGAACCCGGCCTGTTTGTAGAGATGCAGGAAATCGGCGTCGCGGACGATGTCGTCGGCCCGGGTCGAGCCGACCAGGGTGACCTTGATCCCGGTGGCGATCACCGCCTCCAGGAAAGCCTTCCAGGGCTTGCGACCGGCGCTGGGGTTCTCGTCGGCGAAGTTGAACACCTCCACCCCGTGCTCGCGGTGCAGCCAGGCCATCTCGGCCGCCAGCTTGACCGGGTCGCGGTGGCGCCAGCGGGTCCAGAAGCCCCGCTGGCCGCAGTAGTTGCACAGGTGCGGACAGCCCCGTGAGAACTGGATGACCACCGCCCGCTTGCCTCCCCAGTAGCTGTAGCGGGCGTGGTCGATCAGCTCCCAGCCGATGCGCCAGGCGTCCATGTCGGCGAGGGTTTCGGCCGGCCGGGTGGCGTGGGGGCGGCCATCGCGGCGGAAGGCCAGGCCGGGGAGGTGTTCGAAGCCGGTCCCGTCGCGAATGGCGGCGAACAGCCGGCGGGCGGTTTCCTCGCCCTCGCCGCGGACGATGACATCGACCTGGGGCTCGGCGCCGAGGATGTCGCGCCAGTGGTAGGTCGGATGCACGCCGCCGTAGACGATCAGCGCCGCCGGATGCCTGGCCCGCACCCCGGCGGCGACCTGGGCGATGATCGGCTGGGCCGAGGACGAGCCGGAATGGCCAAACAGCACCGCGTCCGGCCGGCGGCGCACGGCCTCGGCGATCAGCGCCTCCAGCGACATGGGCCCGAGCTCGCCGTCGATCAGCTCGACCGCATGGCCGTCGTCTATCAGGCTGCCGCCGACATAGAGCAGGCCCAGCGGCGGCAGCTGTTCCTTGGGAATCCGACTGCCGATGGCCGGGTGCGGAATGTTTATCAGCAGGATGCGCATGCGGGTCCCTCAAGGCGAGGCGACCCTGGGCCGGCCGTGTTCAGGCGCGGGCCGGCGTCCGTGCAGAGGCGGTGAGGATCGCGCGGAGGCTCACTTCAGCTTGGTCGCCGCCGCCAGTTCCGCCGCCGCCTGGGCCGGCGACTGCTTGGCCTTGTCGCGGTCGACGGCATAGTTGGCTTTGCGCATCGCCTCGACCGGGATGGCCCCGATCATCGGCGCCAGCGCCTCGATCAGCCGTCTGTCCTTGGCCCGCTTGGGCGAGATCAGCACCACGGCGTCGTAGGACGGCACCGCCCCCTTGGGATCGCCCAGCACCACCAGGTCCTGCGCCGCGATCCGCCCGTCGCTGGAGAAGGCCGAGATGACGTCGGCCTCGCCGCTGGCCAGGGCGCGGTACATGAAGGTTGGGTTGAACGACTTCTCCTTGCCGAAGTGGAGGCCATAAGCGGTCTCGATCGCCGCCCACTCCGGCCGCGACAGGAATTCCAGATCGCCGCCAAGCGTCAGGGCCGGCGCCTGGGCGGTCAGGTCGGCGATGGTCTCGACGCCCAGCGAGTTCGCCAGCTTGCGGTCCATGGCCAGGGCATAGGCGTTCTCGAAGCCGAGCGAGCCGAGAACGACGACATGCTTCTCCTTGGCCATCCAGGCGGTCAGCTGCGCCATCAGCTGCGCGCGCGGCGGGGTGTCCTTGCGGCCCATGACGTTGGTCCACAGGGTGCCGCTGTAGTCGACGTAGACGTCGATCTCACCGGCCTCCAGGGCCCGGAAGGCGACGGCGGAGCCGAGGCCGTCGCGGTGGGCGGCCTGGGCCCCGGCGGCGGTCAGCCGGGTCCCGATCAGGTCGGCCAGGATGTACTGCTCGGAGAAGTTCTTGGCCCCGATCACGTAGGTGGGTTTGGTCGCGTGCAGCAGGTTGGGAACGGCGGCGGCCGCGACGCCGGCCAGCAGCAGCACGGCGCCGGCGATGACCGGCAGGGCCTTGCGCAGGCGCACGCCGCGTTCGACCAGGGCCAGCAGGCCGTCGACGGCCAGGGCCAGGGCGGCGCTGGCCGCGCAGCCGAACAGCACGAAGACCCAGTTCTCGGTCTGCAGGCCGGAGAAGATGTAGTTGCCCAGGCTGGTCTGGCCGACCGGCGTCGACAGGGTGGCCGCTCCGATGGTCCAGACGGCGGCGGTGCGCACCCCGGCCATGATCACCGGCGCGGCCAGCGGCGCCTCGACCTGGAACAGCTTCTGGCCGGCCGTCATGCCGACCCCGTCGGCCGCCTCGCGCACGGCCGGATCGACCCCGGTCAGGCCGGCGACGGCGTTCCGCAGGATCGGCAGCATCGAATAGAGGGTCAGGGCCAGCAGGGCCGGCAGGAAGCCCAGCGCCTGCAGTCGCCAGCCGAAGGCATCCTGCGTAAACGCCGAGAGGGCCAGCAGCAGGGGGTAGAACAGGGCCAGCAGGGCCAGGCCCGGAATGGTCTGCACCAGGCCGGCGAAGGTCAGGGCCGGCCAGCGGACCAGGGGGCTGCGGGCGGCCAGCACGGCCAGCGGCAGGCTGATGACCAGGCCCAGGCCCAGGGCGGCGGCGCTGAGCAGCACATGATGTGACAGATAATCGGGCAGCAGGGCCCAGGCGGCGTCGGTCTGCTCGCTCATGCCCCTGCTCCCATCAGGGCCGAGAGGGTGCGGGCCTGACGGGCCGGCGTGTCGATCAGGGCGGCGACGGCGGGGTCGGCATGACCGGCCAGCAGCTCCCGCGGGCTGGCGTCGGCCAGCAGCCTGCCGCCGGCCATGACCAGGATACGGTCGGCCAGCAGCAGGGCCTCCTGCACGTCGTGGGTGACCATCAGGGTGGTGAGGGCCAGCCTGTCATGCAGGTCGCGCGCGGCGCGGCCGAGGGCCTCGCGGGTGATCGGATCGAGCGCCCCGAACGGCTCGTCCATCAGCAGGATGGCCGGCCGCGCGGCCAGGGCCCGGGCCACCCCGACCCGCTGGCGCTCGCCGCCGGACAGCTGGTCCGGCAGGCGGGCGGCGTAGGCCTGGGGCAGGTCGACGAGGCCCAGAAGTTCGGCGACGCGGGCGGCGATGTCAGGCCCGGGCCATTTGAGCAGGCGCGGGGTGATGGCGATGTTCTCACCGACCGTCAGGTGCGGAAACAGCCCGACGCCCTGGAAGACATAGCCGATCCGCCGGCGCAGCTGGACGGGATCCTGGTCGGCGACGTCGGCGCCTTCGACCAGGACCTGGCCGGACGAGGGCTCGGCCAGGCGGTTGACCATCTTGGTCAGGGTGGTCTTGCCCGAACCGGAGGCGCCGACCACGGCGACGAACTGGCCGGCGGGGATGTCGAGGCTCACCCCGTCGACGGCGGCCTGGCCGGCGTAGAGCTTGGAGACGTCCTGGAACTGGATGAGCGGCGCGGCCATGGCGGCAGGGTATAGCGACGGGCGGCTTTGCATAGAGGGCGGCAGGCAGAGGGATTTTTCGCTCTCCGCCCTCTGGGCGGAGGACGGTTCGGAGCGTGAGCGACGGACCAGGAGGCGGGCCCGCCGGCGGTGGGGATTGGTGTGTTCCCTTTCACGCTGGCGGCGGCGGTCGCCCTTCGCGACCGCCGGTGGAAGTCCCGCCCCGGTTTCGCTCGCTTGCAGCGCTCGCGAAGGCCACCCCGCCCCAAGGCGGGGAGCGGACCCTCGCGAACCCCGCTAGTGTCAGCGCATGACCGCCCTCTCCTCCCCGGCCACCGCCCGCAACAAAGACGCCATCCTCGACGTCCTGCGCCAGCATCTGCCCGCAACCGGCCTGGTCCTGGAGATCGCCTCCGGAGCCGGCGAGCACGCGCTGCACATGGCGACCCACCTGCCGGGCCTGACCTGGCAACCGAGCGATCCCGACCCGCAGGCCCTGGCCAGCATCGCCGCCTGGCGCGAACAGGAGGGACCGCCCAACCTGCTGGCCCCGCTCGAACTGGACGCCAGCCGGCCCGACACCTGGCCGGTCCAGGCGGCCGACGCCATCGTCTGCATCAACATGATCCACATCTCGCCCTGGACGGCGACGCAGGGCCTGTTCGCCGGCGCCGGGCGCCTGCTGCCGGCCCACGGCGTCCTCTTCACCTACGGCCCCTACCTGGAGGACGCCGTCGAAACCGCGCCCTCGAACCTCGCCTTCGACGCCAGCCTCAAGAGCCGCAACCCGGCCTGGGGCATCCGCCGCCGCGAGGACCTGGAAGCCCTGGCCGCCACCCACGGCCTGGCCCTCGAAACTCGCGTCGCCATGCCGGCCAACAATCTCAGCCTGGTCTTCCGCCGGTTGGCGAACATGAACGGCAGATGACCATCGCCGTTCAGACTAGGCTCAAGCGGCGCCCCTCATAAGGTCTCCAACGTCGGGGCCACGGATGGTCCGAGCCACCCGCCGGGGAGATTTGAGACCATGAAGAAGTTCCTGATCGCCGCCGTCGCGCTGTCGGTCCTGGGTTCCGCCGGCGCCGCCGCGGCCCAGCCCTACAGCGGTGGTGGTTACGAGCGCCGCGACGAACGTCGTGACGACCGCTACGACCGCCGCGACGAGCGCCGGGATGACCGTTACGAGAGCCGCGATGACCGTCGCGACGACCGCTACGACCGCCGGGACGACCGCCGCGAGAGCCGCTGGGAACGTCGCGCCGAGCGCCGCTACCACAACGGCCGCTACAACGCCCCGCGCGGCTACCAGGCGCACCGTCGCTGGTCGCGTGGCCAGTACCTGCCGCCGGCCTACCGCGATCGCGGCTACTACGTCGACTACCGCGCCTACCGCCTGCCCCCGCCCCCGCGCGGCTACGGCTACTACCGTCACGGCGACGACGTCATCCTGACGGCCATCGCCACGGGCCTGATCGCCTCGGTGGTGTTCAACCTGTTCGACTAGTTCAAGTCGATGCGTAAAGACGCCCCCGGAGAGCCATCTCCGGGGGCGTTTTACGTTTCGGCCCGATCTCTAGGGTAGGGGCCGCGCCATCCAGACGTCGCAGCGCTGATAGGGTGTCTCCTGCCGGGGCAGGTCGGCGAAGCCCATGGCGCGGTAGAGGCCGATCGCCGGCCCCAGGGCCGAATTGGTTTCCAGATAGAGCCGCCGCGCTCCCATCGCCGCCGCCCCGTCGATACAGGCCTGCATCAGGGCCCGGCCAAGACCCGTGCCGCGCGCCGCCTCATCGACGGTCATCTTGATGACTTCGAAGCCGCCGCCATGCTCGGCCGGCACCACCTTCAGGCCGACGCAGCCGATCGGCCGCCCGGCCTCGTCCTCGGCCATGAAGATGCGGCCGCCGGCCTCCAGCACCTTGCCGACCGGATCGTCCAGCACCTCCAGGTCGCTGGGCTCCAGGGCGAAGTGGCGGGTGATCCAGGCCTCGTTGAGGGATTTCCAGGCGGCGGCGTGACGGGGTTCGAAATCGACGATGCGCATGGCATGAAGCATGGGCGCCGTCCGCGCCGCTTGCAAGATTTGGAGCGCCCCCGTGGTCCATCCCGTCTACGCCGACCTGCCGACCACCATCTTCGAGGTGATGAGCGGCCTGGCGCGCGACACCGGCGCCATCAACCTCGGCCAGGGGTTTCCCGACGAGCCCGGCCCGCTGGCCGTGCGGGAGAAGGCGGCCTGGGAGGCGGTGCACGGCTACAACCAGTATCCGCCGATGCGGGGGCTGGCTGAGCTGCGCGAGGCGGCGGCGCGGCATTATGCGAAATTCCAGGGGCTCGACCTCGACGGCCTGACCGAGGTCACCGTCACCTCGGGCGCGACCGAGGCGCTGGCGGCGGCCTTCCTGTCGCTGATCTCGCCGGGCGACGAGGTGGTGCTGTTCCAGCCGCTGTACGACGCCTACCTGCCGATGGTGCGGCGCTGCGGCGGCATTCCGAAGCTGGCGACCTTGCAGCCGCCCCACTTCCGCATCGACCGGGCCATGCTGGAGACGGTGTTCAGTTCCCGGACCAAGCTGGTGGTGCTCAACAACCCGGTCAATCCGGCCGCCACCCTGTGGGCCGACGAGGATTTGGCCCTGCTGGCCGAATTCTGCGTCGCCCACGACGCCATCGCCATCTGCGACGAGGTCTGGGAGCAGATCGCCTTCGACGGCCGGGTGTTCAGGCCGCTGATGGCCTTCCCCGGCATGCGCCAGCGGACGGTGAAGATCGGTTCGGCCGGCAAGATGTTCGCCATGACCGGCTGGAAGGTCGGCTTCCTCTGCGCCGCCCCGCCGCTGATGAAGGCCCTGGCCGGGGCGCATCAGTTCCTGACCTTCACGACACCGCCCAACCTGCAGGCGGCCGTGGCCTGGGGGTTGGACAACAGTCCGGACTGGTTCGCGACCATGCCGCTGGACCTGCAGCGGTCGCGCGACCGGCTGGCCGACGGGCTGGCGGCGGGCGGGTATAAGGTGCTGCCGGCGGCGGGCACCTATTTCCTCAATGTCGATCTGGCCGCTTCAGGCATCGATGAGCCGGACGCTGAGTTCTGCCTGCGGGCCGTGAAGGAATACGGCATCGCGGCGATCCCGATCTCGGCCTTCTATGAGACCGACGCCCCAACCCACCTCATCCGCCTGTGCTTCGCCAAGCGCGACGAGACGCTGGATGCAGGGATCGAGCGGCTTGCGCGGGCGCTAAACCCATAACTCCGATTACCCCGACGAAAGTCGGGGCCCAGCTGGCAGGATGCAAAAAGGGCCGGCGCTGATCAGAGCCGGCCCTTCATTGACTGTGGACACTGGGTCCCGACTTTCGTCGGGATAGTCGGAGTGTGGGGTGATTAAATCGTCGCCCCGCCGTCCACGACCAGCGCCTGGCCGGTCATGAAGCTCCCGGCGTCCGAAGCCAGGTAGACGGCCGCCCCGGCAATCTCGTCCGGCTCGCCGATCCGGCGCAGCGGCACCGGGTCGGTCGCCCGGCGCAGGGTCTCGGGGTTGGACCACAGGGCCTTGGCGAAGTCGGTCTTCACCAGCCCGGGCGCGATGCAGTTCACCCGCACGCCATGCGGGCCGTACTCATGGGCGAGATTCCGGGCCAGCTGGAAGTCGGCCGCCTTGGAGACGTTGTAGGCGCCGATCACCGGGCTGCCGCGCAGGCCGCCGATGCTGGAAACGATGATCACCGACCCGGCTTTGCGCTCGATCATCTCGGGCACGACCATGCTGATCAGCCAGTGGTTGGCGATGACGTTGTTCTCGAGAATCTTGCGGAACTGGTCGTCCTCGATGCCGGCCAGGGGACCATAGTAGGGGTTCGACGCGGCGTTGCAGACGACGATATCCACCTTGCCGAAGGCCTTGCGGGTCTCGTCGACCAGGCGCTGCAGGTCTTCCTTGGAGGAGATGTTGGCCGGCACGGCGATGGCGGCGCCCGGGTGCTTGGCGTTGATCTCGGCGGCGACTTCCTCGCAGGGGCCGGCCTTGCGCGAGGAGATGGTCACCTTGGCGCCGTGCTGGGCCATGCGCTCTGCGATGGCCTTGCCGATGCCCCGCGAAGAGCCGGTGATGACGGCGACCTTGCCGGTCAGGTCGAACAGCGTGCCTTCAGCAGCCATGGCGCGTTTCCCTTAAACGTTTGTTTGAAGTTGCCGCAAACTGCGGCGAAGCTGGCGTTACGTCAAGCGCGCCCAAAGGCGAGGCGCGAAAAGTCGAGCAGCGCCTTCGATTGAACTTCGGGTATGGAGCCGTCGGCGCGCGGGCCGACGTTGAGCAGCAGGTTGCCGCCGCCGGCCTTCACCTGCGCGAACAGGTCGGCGACGTCCTGGCCGGTCATGTAGTCGCCGGTCGGCTCTGCTTCGTTGTAGCCGAAGGCGAGGCCCAAACCCCGGGTCGACTCCCACTTCACCCCCTTGAGGTGGTCGCCCGAGCCGTACTCGACCGTGCGGAAATCGCAGTGCGGCGGCGTCGAACCGCCGTCGAAATGGACGCCGAGCTTGGCGATGCGCTCCTTGAGCCTTGTGTTGAAGGCGGCGCAATTGGCCGGGTCGCGCAGGCTCTCGAACAGCGGCGCGATCCCCAGCCAGCGGTCGTTGACCACCCCGTCGGGGACGACCGCGTAGTAGTGGGCGAAGAGGTCCGGCAGGTCCTCGTCGCTCGGCCAGGCGATGTCGTTCCACAGCACCGAGGGCTGGTAGCGGTCGATCAGTTCGCGGACCTGGGCGGCGGCGTAGGCGCGGTAGGCGTCGCCCGTTGGCACGGCGGCGAACATCTCGCCCATGTTGCGGATCAGGCGGGGATGGGCCGTCCAGTCGAGGCCGCCCGAGTAATAGAGCCCAAAGCGCATGCCTCGCGCCCGCACTGCCGCGGCCAGCTCGCCGACGAAGTCGCGCTGGCTGTTCCAGCCGGGCTTCCAGGGGTTGGGCACATCGGTCGGCCACAGGCAGTAGCCGTCGTGATGCTTGGTGACGAAGACCACGTATCGCGCCCCGGCGGCGGCGAAGAGGTCGGCCCAGGCCTCGGCGTCGAAGGCCCGGGCGGCCTCTTCGAAGGGGGCCCGGAAGGCGTCGTAGGGGGCGTCGCCGTACAGCGCCGCATGGCGTTTGGCCGTCGGGCTGGCCGGGTCGCGCTGGGCGTTGGCGTACCATTCGGCGTAGGGGCCGAGGACGAAGGCCTCGTCGTAGTCGGTCTCAAACAGCTGGGTGAGCGAACGGCCCGGCGGCGCGAAGGCCGGAACGGAGAAGATGCCCCAATGGATGAAGACGCCGAACTGCGGCTCGGCGTACCAGGCCGGCGTGGGCCGATCCTTGAAGGCGCTGAAATCGGCCACGTCGTCCTCCCGCGCAGGTCTGGCGCCCGCCTTCGAGGTCAGCCTAGGCAGCGAAACGGAGGACGACAATCCGGGCCGGCCGGGTTCCCCAGCGTCCAGGGGCCGAAAAAATTCGCCGTCAGGCGCATTTGGGCCAGCCGCCCATGTCGAGGTGGAAGTGGTTGGCGTGCTCGGCGTTGTAGTCGGGGCTGAGGACGGTGAGGAACACCTTGCAGGCCCCGTCGCGCACCTGGTGCAGGAAGCGGCCCTTGGGGCCCGGGTCGTTCCAGTCGTTCTGCACGCTGACCACCGTGCCGTCGGCGAAGCGGAAGCCGGCGATGTCGATGGCGTTGGCCAGGGCGTGCTCGCTGACCGGGCCTTCGGTCTGGCCATAGATGCGCCGGCAGCTGTAGCTGCCGTAGTGGTCGATGCCGACCACCGCCTGGTCGAACTCGGCGAAGGCGGCGGTCTGCACCACCTGCCGCTCCCACAGGGCGACCGCCAGGGCCTCCTTGCAGGTCATCGAAGCGTCGGCGGGCTTCAGCGGGGCCATGCCCGAGCGGATCTGCAGGGCGTCCTTGACCACGCACCAGTTATTGCTGCTGGCCGGCGTCTCGGCATAGTCGATGCCGCCCGCCAGCAGGATGGCGCGGCAGGCGGCCGGGTCGGCCCCAGCGCGGGCGGCCTTGACCTTGGTGGCGGCGCCGACCGGGTCGACCAGGGTCAGCTTCTTCCACGGCAGGTGCTGGCCCGGAATGGCGCGGTCGGCGACCAGGCCCATGATCCCGACCAGCACCCACAGCAGCACGAACCCGACGATCCGCGCCGCCAGGGTCTGGCGACGGGCGTGGTGGGCGATATGCGGCTTGTCCGGATGCGGTACGCGGTAGGCGGCCATAGGAACGTGTGAGGGGGTGGGGGCAAGGGTTAACGGCGAAGGCGGCCATAGCATGACCGGGAACGCCGTTCACCCTCCCGCAATCAGCGGCAGATTTTCCAATGGCCCATGTCCAGATGGAAGTGATCGGCGTGGGCGGCGTTGTAGTCGGGGCTGAGGGTGGTGCCGAAGAGGCGGCAGCCGCCCTTCTTCACCTCTCTCAGGAACGCGCCCTTCGGCCCCGGATCGCGGTAGTCGCGCCGCACCGAGACATGGCCGCCGCCCTGCAGCCGAAAGCCGATGACGTCCAGGGCCGAGGCGGTGGCGTGGCTGCTCGGCCGGGCCCCTTCGCGGCTGTACATGGTGCGGCAGGCGTAGGTCCCGACATGTTCGATGCGCGCCAGGTCCGCGCCAAGGGTCCGGCGGGCGGCGGGCTCAACCACATGGTGGCGCCAGACGGCGTAGTTCAGGGCCAGGTCGCAGCGCATCACCGGCCCGCGCGGCCGCAAGGCCGGGTCGGCCAGGCGCAGGCTGTTGGCGGTCGAGCAGAAGCCCTGGCTGCGATCCGGCGCCTCGACGAAGGTCAGGCCGGCGTCGTCCAGCGTTTGCCGGCATAGGGCCGGATCGGCGCCGATCCGGGCCAGCTTCCAGGATGTGGCCAGGCCGATCGGCTGGCTCATCGAGAAGGGCTTCCAGGGCAGGTCCTGCGGCGCGGCGTTGCGGTCGACGAAGACCAGCAGCAGCAGGGCCGCCAGCACCAGTTCCAGCCCCGTCGCGCCGACGGCCGCCAGCCTGCGCTGGCGGGGCGTGACGGGCGGCAGGGACGGCAGGCGCAAGGGCATGGGGCAGACTAGATCGCACGATGTGCAGGTTTGTTGGAGACGCCGCGCCGCTTGACCCTCGGACAAGGGCTGCCCAAGTGGGGGCATGACGTCCGATCCCGCGCCCGCCGACCAGACCGCCGCCCCCGGCTGGCGCGAGATCCTGGCGCCGCAGTACCTGACCCGGTTCCTGTTCCTCTGCCTGGGGGTCTGGCTGAACGCGGCCGACAGCCTGGTGACAGTGACCATCACCCCCAGCATCGCCCAGGACATCGGCGGCTTCCGCTATTTCGCCTGGAGCGTGGCCGCCTTCCTGCTGGCCTCGATCCTGTCGGGCGCGGCCTCAGGCCGGCTCAGCCTGCGGCTGGGCCTGCGCGGAGCTCTGGTGGTCTCGGCCATCCTCTACGCCGCCGGCTGCGCCGCCAGCGCCCTGGCTCCGACCTTCCTGACCTTCGTGGCCGGACGGCTGCTGCAGGGCCTCGGGGCCGGCGCCATCATGGCCCTCTGTTATGTGGCCACCACCGCCCTGTTTCCCGAACGGCTGTGGGCGCGGGTGTTCGGGGCCATCGCCGGGGTCTGGGGCGTCGCCACCGTGCTGGGACCGCTGATCGGCGGGCTGTTCGCCGGGGTGGGCCTGTGGCGCTGGGCCTTCTGGTTCTTCGCCATCCAGGGGCTGATCTTCGTCGGCGCCGCCCTGGCCATGATCGCCCGCCAGCCAAGGCGCGAGGCCCAGCCGGACGGACCGCCGATCGCCTGGGCCCAGCTGGCCGGGCTGACCGTCTCGGTGGTGCTGATCGCCCTGGCCGGGGTCACCGGCTCGCCCTGGCTGGCCGGGCTTCTGGGCCTGGCGGGGCTGGCCGCCCTGGCCTGGATGATCGCCGTCAACGGCGCCACGCACGGGGCCCTGCTGCCGCGCGCCATCGGCGATCCGCGAACCCCGGCGGCCATGGGTTACCTGATGATCTTCGGGTTCGAGACGGCGCTGATCGCCTTCACCGTCTACGGCCCGGCCCTGGTCCAGGGCGTCCATGGGGCCTCGCCCCTGGTCGCCGGCTATGTGGTCACCGCCGTGGCCGCCGGCTGGACCATCCTGGCCCTGCTGGTCGCCGGGGTGCAGAACCGCGACGGGCTGATGATCCGCCTGGGGGCCAGCGTCATCCTGGCCGGGGCCCTGTTCAGCACCTGGGCCCTGCCGCTGGGCGGGCTGTGGTCGGCGGCGGCGGGCATGGCGACGGTGGGGGCGGGTTTTGGCCTCTGCTGGGCCTTCGCCACGCGCCGTATCCTGTCCGGCCTCGACGAGGAACAGCAGGCCCTGGCCTCCTCGGCGGTGCCGACCGCCCAGCTGATCGGCGGAGCCGTCGGGTCCGCCGCGGCCGGCGCGGTGGCCAACGCCCTGGGGTTCGCCGAGGGCGTTGGGCCGTCGGCGGCGGTGGGCGGCTTCTGGCTGTTCGCGACCTTCCTGCCGGTGGCGCTGGTCGGCTGGTGGGCGGCCTGGCGGCTGGGGCGCTAGGCGCTCGCCAGCACGCTCTCCTCCACCACCTTGACCACATCGCCCATGATCTCGGTCAGCTTGAAGTCCTTGGGCGTATAGACCCGCCGCACCCCCATCTGCTTCAGGACCAGGGCGTCCTCCGGCGGGATGATGCCGCCGACGACGACGGGGATGTCGCCCAGGCCCTCGGCCCGCATCAGCCGCACGACCTCCTGCACCAGGTCGAGGTGCGAGCCCGAGAGGATGGAGAGGCCGACGACGTGGGCGTTGGAGGCCCGGGCGCTGGCGACGATCTCTTCGGGGGTCGAGCGGATGCCGTCGTAGACCACGTCCATGCCGACGGCGCGGGCCCGGGTGGCGATCTGCTCGGCGCCGTTGCTGTGGCCGTCGAGGCCGGGCTTGCCGATCAGGTAGGTCAGGGGCCGGCCGAGCACGACCGAGACGCGGGCCACCTCAGCCTTCACCGCCTCGATGTCCTCCGCCTCGCCGGTCGACACCGTCATGGCCACACCGGTCGGTCCCCGGTATTCGCCGAACACCTCGCGCAGGGCGAAGCTCCATTCGCCGGTGGTGACCCCGGCCCGGGCGGCGGCGATGGAGGCCTCCATGACGTTGCGGCCCTCGGCGGCGGTTTCCTTCAGTATACGGAGCGCTTCGTCAGCGGCGGCCTGGTCGCGCTGCGTCCGCCAGGCTTTCAGCTTGCCGACCACCTCGGCCTCTAGGCGCGGATCGACGGTCTCGATGGAGCCCTCGCCGGCCGACAGGGGGCTCTCCTCGGTATCGGTCCAGCGGTTGACGCCAACCACGGTCATCTCGCCGGTCTCGATGCCGCGGAAGCGGTCGGCGTTGGACCTGACCAGCTGCTCCTTCATGTAGCCGATGGCCGCCGAGGCCCCGCCCATGGCGTCGATCCTGGCCAGTTCGGCCAGGGCGCCGGCCTTCAGTTCGCTGACCTTGGCCTCGACCACATGGCTGCCGGCGAACAGGTCCTCGTATTCCAGCAGGTCGGTCTCGTAGGCCAGCACCTGCTGCATGCGCAGGCTCCACTGCTGGTCCCAGGGCCGGGGCAGGCCCAGCGCCTCGTTCCAGGCCGGCAGCTGCAGGGCGCGGCAGCGGGCGTCCTTGCTGAGGGTGACGGCCAGGGCTTCCAGCAGGATGCGGTAGGGATTGTTCTCCGGCTGCTGCTCGGTGAGGCCCAGGCTGTTGACCTGCACCCCGTAGCGGAAGCGCCGGGCCTTGGGGTCCTGAACGCCGTAGCGGTCTTTCAGGATCTCGTCCCACAGGGCGGTGAAGCTGCGCATCTTGCACAGCTCGGTGACGAAGCGAACGCCGGCGTTGACGAAGAAACTGATCCGGGAACAGACGATCTCGAAGTCGGCCTCCGGCACCTGGCCGCCGGCCCGCACCGTATCGAGCACCGAGATGGCGGTGGCCAGGGCGTAGGCCAGCTCCTGCTCCGGCGTCGCCCCGGCCTCCTGCAGGTGGTAGCTGCAGACGTTGATCGGATTCCACTTGGGCGTCTCGCGGTAACACCAGGCCACCATGTCGCCGATCAGCTTCAGGCTGGGCTCGGGCGGGAAGATGTAGGTGCCGCGGGACAGGTATTCCTTGATCAGGTCGTTCTGCGTCGTGCCCTGCAGCTTGCCCCGGTCCGCCCCCTGCTCGTCGGCCAGCGCCACGTACATGGCCAGCAGCCAGGCGGCCGGGGCGTTGATGGTCATCGAGGTGTTCATGCGGTCCAGCGGGATCGCCTCGAACAGGGTCCGCATGTCGCCCAGATGGCCGACCGGCACCCCGACCTTGCCGACCTCGCCCCGCGCCAGGATGTGGTCGGCGTCGTAGCCGGTCTGGGTCGGCAGGTCGAAGGCCACCGACAGCCCCGTCTGCCCGGCGCTGAGGTTGCGCCGATAGAGGGCGTTCGACTTGGCCGCCGTCGAGTGGCCCGCATAGGTGCGGAAGATCCAGGGGGCGTCGGGGGCGTGCTGGAAGGGGGTGTCGGTCATCGGCGGCAATGATGGGCCTCTCCGTGTTGCAGCGCAATATTGGCGCCGTCTGTGGGGACTGGTTGTCCGCGTCCCTCGCCTTCCCAGGCCCAGACGCCAGCCTGTCCCGGACAACCTGTCCCCGACGGGCCACCGGCGTGAGCGCTTGACACCCACGGCCACGGCCAACCAATGTTCTCTGATTGTTCCAACGTGGAACCTAGCCATGCCCCGCGTCGCTCGAAAGGGCCGGGAGGATCTGGGGTGAGGCTGGGCCGGTGGCCTGTCGGGGACAGGTTGTCCGGGACGAGGCGGCGCCTGGGTCTTTGAGGGCGGGGATGCGGACAACCAGTCCCCGGCGTCTAGCGCCTCGTGAAGGTCGGCGTTTGTTTGCGCGAGAAGGCCGCCAGGGCCGACTGGTGGTCCTCGCTGTGGAACAGGGCGGCCAGTTCGGCCCGTTCGTCGAAGGGGCGGCCGACGACGCGTTTGACGGCTTCGACCGACAGGGGCGCGCGGGAGGCGATGCGGTCGGCCAGAGTCAGGGCGTCCTTGACCACCGCCCGGTGCAGGCCGGTGACCAGGCCTCGGATCAGGGCGGTCTCGGCGTCGACCGGCGCGCCGCTCAGCAGCATGGCCTTGGCCGGGCCTTCGCCGATCAGGCGCGGCAGGCGCTTGACCGACGCCATCAGGCCGACGTTGACGCCGGAGGCGGTGAACAGGGCGTCGGGACTGGCGAGGCGGATGTCGCAGCTGAGGGCCAGTTCGAGGCCGCCGCCCAGGCAGAAGCCGTTGATGGCGGCGATGACCGGGACCCGGGCCGCCTCGACGCGGGCCATCAGGCCGTTGAAATGGTGCACCGCCTCCAGGCCGGCGGGACCGCGCCCGGCCGCCTCGATCAGGTCGTCGCCGGCGCAGAAGGCCTGGCCCCGGCCGGTCAGGACGATGCAGCGCACCGCAAGGTCGGCGTCGGCCCCGTCCAGCGCCGCCGCCAGCTCGGCCCGGGCCGCCATGCTGAGCGCATTGACCGGTGGCTGGTCCATCTCCAGCAGGACGACGGCGGGCGAGGGGCGGGAGATGTGCAGGACCATGGGCGCCATCCATGCGGCCCCATCGCGGGTCTGTAAATCCGGCCTCGCCCCACCCGCGATGCTGCGCCGCACAAGAATCTGCTTGCCAGTGCCGTGGACCTGTCACACGATCCTGCCCCGGTGATGCCGCAAACGACGCCCGCGTGGGCAAATCCTTGCGCGCAGACGCCGGTCTGACGGGACGAGCGGCCCTCCCGCAAGGGGAGGCGCCACAACGTCCCGCGGGCGCGCCTGGAACGGGCGTGGGGACTGCCGCATTGCAACACTGAACGCCGCGAGAGCCGCCGATGACCACCGAGACCCTCGAGAAGACCGCGCTCAAGGACCTGTACGAGATCGGCGAGATCCCGCCGCTCGGCCATGTGCCCGCGAAGATGTATGCCTGGACCGTCCGCAAGGAGCGGCACGGCCGCCCGGCCACGGCCATGCAGGTCGAGGTGGTCGACACCTGGGAGGTCGGCGAGGACGAGGTGCTGGTCCTGGTGATGGCCGCCGGGGTCAATTACAACGGCGTCTGGGCGGCGCTGGGCGAGCCGATGAGCGTGCTCGACGTCCACAAGCTGGCCTATCACGTCGCCGGGTCGGACGCCTCGGGCGTGGTCTGGAAGGTCGGCGCCAAGGTGCGGCGCTGGAAGGTCGGCGACGAGGTCGTCATCCACTGTAACCAGGACGACGGCGACGACGAGGAATGCAACGGCGGCGACCCGATGTTCTCGGCCAGCCAGCGCATCTGGGGCTATGAGACGCCGGACGGCAGCTTCGCCCAGTTCTGCCGGGTGCAGTCGCGCCAGCTGATGCCGCGGCCCAAGCACCTGACCTGGGAAGAGGCCGCCTGCTACACCCTGACCCTGGCCACCGCCTACCGCATGCTGTTCGGCCACAAGCCGCATGAGCTGAAGCCCGGCCAGAACGTGCTGGTCTGGGGCGCGTCGGGGGGCCTGGGCGTCTTCGCCGTGCAGCTGGCCGCGGTGACCGGGGCCAACGCCATCGGCGTCGTCTCCAGCGAGGACAAGGTCGACTACGTCCTGAGCCAGGGCGCCAAGGCGGTGCTGAACCGCAACGACTTCAACTGCTGGGGCCAGCTGCCGACGGTCAACGGGCCGGAGTTCGGCGACTACATGAAGGAGTGCCGCAAGTTCGGCAAAGCCATTTGGCAGATCACCGGCAATCGCGACGTCGACATGGTCTTCGAACACCCCGGCGAGGCGACTTTCCCGGTCTCGGTCTTCCTGGTGAAGCGCGGCGGCATGGTGGCCATCTGCGCCGGCACCAGCGGCTACAACCTGACCATGGACGCCCGCTTCCTGTGGATGCGCCAGAAGCGGGTGCAGGGCAGCCACTTCGCCAACCTGATGCAGGCCGCGGCGGCCAACCAGCTGGTCATCGACCGGCGCATCGACCCCTGCCTGTCGGAGGTCTTCCCCTGGGACGACATCCCGGCGGCGCACGAGAAGATGCTCGACAACAAGCACCTGCCCGGGAACATGGGCGTGCTGGTCTGCGCCCAGAAGCCGGGGTTGCGGACGTTTGAAGAGGTGCAGGAGCTGAGCGGGACGCTTTAGGGCGAGCGCCCTCCCTCCCCTTTATGGGGAGGGACAGCGAGGCTTTAGCCTCGCAGGGTGGGGTGCGAAAATCATAGGGCGCCAACCTTCAAGGATTGGCGCGCTGCCTCCGACTTCCCCACCCGTCACGCTACGCGTGACACCCTCCCCATAAAGGGGAGGGAGCGCGCGACAGCGGTCAAGCCTTCTTCCCCCACACCGTCAGCGCCAATGCCGCCAAGCCGCCGACGGCGACGATGGGTACGGTCGACATCACCACGTCGCCGCTGGTCGCGCCCAGGCTGAGCAGGGTTCCGCCGACCAGCGGTCCGAACACCGAGCCGAGGCGGCCGGCCGAGACCGCCGCGCCGACTCCAACGCCGCGCACCTTCTCGCCATAGTGCTGCGGGGCCAGGGCGTAGAGGCCGAACTGGCCGGCCATGATCAGGAAGCCGGCCCCGAAGCCGAACAGCGCCAGTCCCGACACCCCCGTCAGGCCGGCCATGGCGAACAGCGTCACCATCAGCAGGGTGAAGATGCCCAGGAACGGCCGCCTGGCCCCCATCCGGTCGATGGCCCAGCCGGCGAACAGGCCGCCCAGCGCCCCGCCGACGTTGAACAGGATCATGACGCCGCCGATGTCCGGCCCCGCCACGCCGCGATGGCTGAGCAGGCTCGGCAGCCAGTTGAGGAGCAGGTGCAGCACCAGGCCGATGGCCGCGAAGCTGATCCACAGGCTGGCCGTGGTCGCCAGCCGCTCACGGCCGAACAGGGCATGCAGGGAATCGCCGGTCAGCACGTCGTCGGCCGACTTGGCCTTGGTTTCCGGCAGGAACAGGGCCAGCAGCACCGCCAGGGCGAGCGGCGCGCCGCCACCGACCAGGAAGATCAGCCGCCAGTCGGCCTGGGCGGCGTCGCTCCGCGCCAGCAGGCTGACCAGCGCGCCGCCCAGCGGCATGCCGGCGGTGACCAGGCCGACGGTCAGGGCCTTGCGGCGCTCCCCGGCCAGTTCCGAAGACATGGCCAGCAGCATCGGCATGGCGCCGCCGAGGCCGAGGCCGCACAGGAAGCGGATGACCAGCAGCACGTCCAGGTTCGGGACCCAGGCGGTGGCCAGGCTGAACAGGCCGTAGATGACCACCGAGGCCAGCAGCACCGGCTTTCGCCCCAGCCGGTCGGCGAACGGCCCGGCCATCAGGGCGCCGACGAACAGGCCCAGCGGACTGGCGCTGAACGCCGCCCCGGCCTCGCCGGGCGACAGGCCGAGGTCGGGAAGCATCTTCGGCGCCGCCACCCCCATGGAGGCGATATCGAAGCCCTCCAGCATGGCGGCCAGCAGGCACAGGCCGATGGCGATCCAGGGCGCGGGTGATTTGGTCATGAAGGTCTCCCCGCCGGAGACTGGCACAATCGCGGGCAGGAACAAGGTGGGCCGCGACGGTGTCCGGACAGGATTTGACGGCCGTCCGGACGCCTCTCCGCTCGCCTTCGATCGGCGCGGCGGCTCTGCTGGCCGCCTCATCCCGGAGCCCCCATGACCGACGCCGCCGAAGACCCCAAGCCCACCCTGCTGGCCGAAGCCCTCGACATCCTGCGCACCGTCGCCATCGCCCTCGGCCTGGCGCTGGTGTTCCGCATTGTCGCCTGGCAGCCCTACACCATCCCCTCCTCGTCGATGGAGCCGGGGCTGGTGACCGGCGACTACATCGTGGTGTCGAAGTTCGCCTACGGCTGGAGCCGGGCCTCCATCCCCTTCGCGCCGCCGCTGTTCGAGGGGCGGGTGCTGGGCAGCGGGCCGAAGCGCGGCGAGGTGGTGGTGTTCCGCGACAGCCGGGACGCCGGCAAGACGCTGATCAAGCGGGTCGTCGGCCTGCCCGGCGACCGGGTGCGGGTCACCGGCGGGGTGGTGTCGGTGAACGGCGTGGCCATCCCGCGTGAGGGAAAAGGGCCGGCGGTCGACAAGGACGATCCGGACGTCCATCCGCTGCGCTTCGACGAGCGGCTGCCGGACGGGCGGACCTACGCCACCTTCGATCGCGGCGACGGGCCGGGGGACCACACCGAGGTCTATGTCGTGCCGGCCGGGAGCTATTTCATGATGGGCGACAACCGCGACAACTCGCTGGACAGCCGCTGGCCGACGCAGGCGGGCGGGGTCGGCTTCGTGGCGGCGCAGGACATCGTCGGGCGGGCGGACCGGGTGCTGATCTCGTGGAATCCGGGCGCCGGGCTGTTGAAGCCCTGGACCTGGCTGGACCTGCAATGGGACCGGTTCTTCAAGCCGATCCGCTGATCGCCCAACCCTAGACTGTCATCCTCCGGCGCCCGCAGGGCGACCGGGGGACCCAACTGTCCGCGTGAAAATTGCCGGGAGTCTTTCAAGAGCCGGCATGGGTCCCCCGGTCCGCTGCGCGGCCGGAGGATGACATATTGGGTGGGGTCAGACCTGAGCCTCAAACAATATGTCTAGACATATTCATCTTGGAGGAAGCGGGGACACTTTGAATTGCCGCAAGCGCCGGCGGCAACGCCCGCTTCGACGGTGAACGGCAATTCAATGTGTCCCCTCTGCCCGGCGGCGTAGGCATCCAGACCTCACCAACCTGTCAACATTCCCCGCCCCGGCGCCGACGCCCTGTCAACGCCGGCGCCAACCTTCACAGCGCCGACCGCAACCGAATTATCACACTAAATCAGCGACTTGCCGCTATCGACCATCTTCCCAGGCGTGGAGCGTGGTATAGTCGTTGACCGCTTCGACAACGTCAGGCCTCAGCCCCCCGGTGAAACTCCGCTGGGCTCAGCACGCCGTCGTGGTTGGCGTCGCAACTGTCGAAGGCCCGGCGTTGCAGCTGGCGGCGCAGGGCCGGGTCGGCGGTGAACTTCAGGCCGCCGGCCTCGATGCGCACCGGGGCGGCGGCGAACTCGCGGAAGGCCAGGGCGCCGTCGCGGTCCTTGTCGAGGCTGGCGAAGCTGGGGCCGGCGACGGCGGCGGCGAGTGACGGCAGCGCGCTGGCCCCGACACCGAGGATCACCGCCGCGCCGACGAGGGCGCGAAGGCGTTTCCAGGGGGCCGTGGCCTTGCGGCTCAGGCGGGCCTCGATGTCGGCGCGCAGGGCCTGGCTGGCGGTGACGCCGTCCTGGCGGCAGCGATCCATGAAGGCGGTCTTGGTCTCATAGGGGAGACGGATCTCCAGGCTTTCGCTCTTTTTCGGGGGCCGGGTCATGGGCGTCTCTTCGGGTTCAACCCCGCCAGAAACACCGGTTCTGGCCGCGACGCCAATGTCTAATTGGTCATGAAACCCCGCCCCGCTGGTGGGGCGAGACATAGGCCGGGTCGTGGGCGAAGGGCAGCTCGGTCCCCTCGCGCAGGGCGGTCAGCACGGCGGCGAAGTCGGTCTCGTAGTCCAGGCCGAGCACCGCCTGCGAGCGGGCGGAGTCGTAGACGCGGCCGATGCTGGCCGGCAGGGCCCAGCCGTGGCGGGCGTAGAGCGCGGCGGCCCCCGGGAAATAGCGGGCGACGACGGCGGCGGCGTCGCGCTTCAGCTCGGCGGCGTCCCCGCGGGCGAACGGGGTCGGGGCCGAGACGATGAAGCTGTCGAAGCCGAGGGCCGGGGCCCGTTCCAGGGCCTGGAGGTGGGCGCGGGCGGCGTCCTGGACCGTCAGGCGGCGGTGCAGCAGTTCGTTGGCCTTGAGGTTGGGGCCGGAGGGGTGGGCGTGGGTGTCGTCGTCCTCCGGGAAGAAACGGCTGGTGCGCAGGACCACGCACGGCAGGCCGTGCTCGGCGGCCTGGATGCGGCAGAGGCCCTCCGCCGCCAGCTTGGTGACGCCGTAGATGTTGCGCGGGGCCAGCGGGCCGGTGGCCTCATCGAGCCAGACGGCGGCCTCGCCGGCCTCGTCGCGGATGGCCTGGGAGATCATCAGCGAGGTGGTCGAGGTGAAGACGAAGCGGTCGGCCCCGGCCGCCGTCGCCGCCTGCAGGAGGTTGAGCGTGCCGGTGACGTTGACGTCGATGAAGGCCTCAGGCCGAAAGCGGACGATGTCGGGCTTGTGCAGGGCGCCGCCGTGGATGACGGCGGTGATGGCCTGCTCGGCGAAGACCCGCTCGACCAGGGCCCGGTCGGCGACGCTGCCGACCACGTCGGTGTCGGGGCCGGGCGCCACGTCGAGGCCGACGACCGTATGGCCGGCCTGTCGCAGCAGCGGGGCCAGGAAGCGGCCGAGCCAGCCGGAGGAGCCTGTCAGGAGGACGCGCATCGGCGGACGGTAGAAGGCCGGCGGGCGAGGCGAAAGACCAACCCGCGCGTTTCCGGCAAACTTGTGCTAAGGGCTCGCCCCCACCACCGATCACCCCCCCCTTTGATTACATAAGCCGACCCATGAAGTTTCTCGACCAGTGCAAGATCTATATCCGCTCCGGCAACGGCGGCGGCGGCGCTGTGTCGTTCCGGCGCGAGAAGTACATCGAATACGGCGGCCCCGACGGCGGTGACGGCGGGCGCGGCGGCGATGTCTGGGTCGAGGCGGTGGAGGGTCTGAACACCCTGATCGATTACCGCTACCAGCAGCATTTCAAGGCCGGCACCGGCATCCACGGCATGGGCCGCAACCGTCACGGCCACGCCGGCGACGACGTGGTGCTGAAGGTGCCGGTCGGCACCCAGATCCTCGAAGAGGACAAGGAAACCCTGATCGCCGACATGGACGAGGCGGGGATGCGCGTCCTGCTGGCCAAGGGCGGCAACGGCGGCTGGGGCAACGACCGCTTCAAGGGTCCGATCAACCAGGCCCCCAAGCACGCCAACCCCGGCCAGGAGGGCGAGGAAAAGACCATCTGGCTGCGGCTGAAGCTGATCGCCGACGCGGGCCTGGTGGGATTGCCAAATGCCGGCAAGTCGACCTTCCTGGCCGCCGCCAGCGCCGCCAAGCCGAAGATCGCCGACTATCCCTTCACCACCCTGGCCCCCAACCTCGGCATGGTCGACCTGAGCGTCGGCGAGCGGTTCGTGCTGGCCGACATTCCCGGGCTGATCGAGGGCGCCTCGGAGGGCCAGGGGCTGGGCACCCGCTTCCTCGGCCACGTGGAGCGCACCGCCGTGCTGATCCATCTGGTCGACATCACCCAGGACGACATCGTCGGGGCCTGGAAGACGGTGCGGGCCGAGCTGGCGGCCTATGGCGAAGGCCTGGCCGAGCGCAACGAGATCGTGGCGCTGAGCAAGATCGACGCGGTCGACGCCGAGACCGCCGGCTGGCGGGTCGAGGAGTTCCGCGAGGCGACGGGGATCACCCCGCGCACGGTGTCGGGCGTCTCGGGCCAGAACGTGCGGGAGATCCTGCGCGAGTGCTGGCGGATGGTGCGGCGCGAGCGCGGCGAGATCTTCGAAGACGACGATGACGATTCCGCCGCCATCGATGCGCCCTGGTCGCCGGTCTAGGGTCGCGGCTCAAGAGTTTCGGGATTGTTCAGATGATCGCTTTCGCCCTCACCCTGATGCTGTTCGCCGGCCAGGCCGCGCCGCCAGCGACGCCTGCGCCCGCGCCGGCGGGTCCGGTGGCGACGGCGCCGCCGGCTCCGGCGGCCGAGAAACCGGGCCCGCCTTCGCAGCGGCTGGAAGAGACCCTGGCCGGTCTGAAGGGCAAGCCGAAGGCGGCCTTCACCGCCAAGCTCGGCCCCGCCGCCGCCGTGCGCCCGGCGCTCGACGGCGAGGTGCTGATCTGGTCGGTCAAGCTGCAGGGGGCGACGGTGTGCGGGCCCAACGCGGCCGGGTCGCTGATCTGTGGCCGCCAGGGTGACGGCGAATGCCAGGTGGTGGCCGCCTTCAGCAAGGCCGACGCCATGACCATCTGGCGCGTCACCGGCCTGCCGGCGGCTTGCGACCGGGCGGCCGACCTGTTCGCCGCCCCGGCGGTGACCCTGCCCAAGCTCAAAAAACCCAAGCCCGGCGAGTGAGCTGACATGCTGGCGGGGGCCAAACGCATTGTCGTCAAGGTCGGCTCGGCCCTGGTGGCCGACGCCGCCAGCGGCGACGCCGATCGCGCCTGGCTGACGGCCTTCGCGGCCGACGCGGCGCGTCTGATGCTGGACGGGGCCCAGCTGCTGGTCGTCTCGTCGGGGGCCGTGGCGCTGGGCCGCCGGCGGCTGGGGCTGACCCGCAAGGCCCTGACTCTCCCTGAGAAGCAGGCGGCGGCCGCCGCCGGCCAGTCACTGCTGATGCGGGCCTGGGAAGAGGCCTTCGAGCCGCATGGCCGGATCGTCGCCCAGGTGCTGATGACCCGTGACGACACCGAGGTGCGGCGGCGCTGGCTGAACGCCCGGGCGACGACCGAGACCCTGCTGGGCCTGGGCGCCGTGCCGGTGGTCAACGAGAACGACACCGTCGTCACCGAGGAGATCCGCTACGGCGACAACGACCGGCTGGCCGCCAGGGTGGCGCAGATGATCGGGGCCGATCGGCTGGTGCTGCTGAGCGACATCGACGGCCTGTACACCGCCGATCCGAGGCGCGATCCAGCGGCCAGGCGGCTGGAGCGGATCGAGACCCTGACGCCTGAGATCGTCGCCATGGCTGGCGGGGCTAATGCCGGGGCCGGCGTCGGGACGGGCGGCATGGCCACCAAGCTGGCGGCGGCGAGGATCGCGCAGGGGGCCGGCTGCGCGACGATCATCACACTCGGACGCCGGGAGCGGCCGCTGGGGGCGCTGGCCGAGGGCGCGGCGGCGACCATCATCGAGGCCGGGACGACGCCCGCGGCCGCCTACAAGAGCTGGATCGCCGGGACCCTCAGCCCCGCTGGGACGCTGGTGGTGGACGCCGGGGCGGCGAAGGCGCTGGCCGGCGGCAAGAGCCTGCTGGCGGCCGGGGTGCGGCGGGTCGAGGGCCGGTTCGGCAAGGGCGACGCGGTGCGGATCGTCGGCGAGGACGGCGCGGAAATCGGCCGGGGGCTGTCGCGGTATGACGCGGTCGACGCCGAGCAGATCGCCGGACTGCGGTCCGACGCCATCGAGGCGGTGATCGGCTACACGGCCGGGCCGATGGTGCATGCGGACGATCTGGTGAAAGGCTAGGTCGGAGAAACAGTATCTTCAGCGTCGATTGATAGGGCCTCTAACGAGGGGACCTGATGGACAAGTACGAAACCGATTTCTTCCTCGCCATCGCGCTGTTTTTCCTGTGGCCGGTCGTTCTTGTCGTTGCGGTCGTTGTGACTGTATTCGTGGCCTATGCCTTGTTCGGCCTGGTGCTGACCGTTCATTCTGTGGCGAGAAAGCGGCTCGGCGTACGCGCCGCCACCATCCTTGCAGGGGCCGTCTTCCTGGCTGTCGCCTTACCAATCGCCATCTTCGTGGCGGACATCGTTCACCGGTTCCAGAACGGGACGCTGAATCCCTGACGACGACCTAGTCCCCTTCCTTCGCCGCCTCCATCTCGTCCTCGGCCCGGCCGCTGACATCCCAGCTCTCCTCGCCGCCCGGCTTCATGCGCGCTAGGTCGGCGGCCAGCAGGCGTTCGGTGGTCTGGGCGGCGTCGCGGCTGGCCAGCATGTAGGCCTCCTCCTGGCCCCACATCGGCCGCAGCTCCTCGAAGGCGCGGCGGTCGTGGCCGCGGAAATAGTCGGCGGCGCGGTGGGCGCGGTGGGCGCGGAAGCCCAGGGAGCGCAGGGCGGTGACGCCCATGGCCAGCGCCCCCTCGAAGGTCTCGCGCTCGACCGCGTCGGCGCCGTTGGCCAACAGGTCGTAGGCGTGGCGGCGGTCGTAGGCCCTGGCGAGGATGGTCAGGTTGGGGAAGGCCTGGCGGGCCTTCTCGACCAGTTCGGAGGTCTTTTCCTTCTCGTCGAGGGCGACGACCAGCATCTTGGCCCGCTCGGCGCCGGCGGCGCGTAAGAGGTCCAGGCGGGTGGCGTCGCCATAGTGCACCCGGCGGCCGAAGCGGCGCAGGACCTCGATCTGCTCGATGTCGCTGTCCAGCACCACCGACTTGAAGCCGTTGGCCTGCAGCAGGCGGCCGGTGATCTGACCAAAGCGGCCAAAGCCGGCGATGATGATGTCGGGCTCGGCCTCGTCGAAGTCGGGGTCGTCGGGTTTCACGTCGGGGATGGCGGCGTCCATCATCGCCGACACCTTTTCGTAGACGATCATGGCCAGGGGGGTCAGGGCCATGGAGACGGCGACGGCGGCGGTCAACAGGGCGGCCAGATCGGCCCCGATGACGCCGGCCCCGACGGTGAAGGTCAGGAGCACGAAGGCGAACTCGCCGCCCTGGGCCAGGGCGGTGGCGACGGCGGCGGCGGCCCGGCCGGTGGCTCCGCCGATCAGGGCCAGGCCGAACATCACCGCGAACTTCAGCACCATCAGCCCGAGCACGATGCCGACCAGCACCAGCGGCTGGGCGAGGATGATGTCGAAGTTGATGCCGGCCCCGACGGTGATGAAGAACAGGCCGAGCAGCAGGCCGCGGAACGGCTCGATGTCGGTCTCCAGCTCGCGGCGGTATTCGCTTTCGGCCAGGACGACGCCGGCCAGGAAAGCGCCCAGGGCCGGCGACAGGCCGACCATCTGCATCAGCACGGCGACGGCGACGACGATGAGCAGGGCGGTGGCGGTGAAAATCTCGCGCAGGCGGGTCTGGGCGATGAAGCGGAAGATGGGCTGCACCACATAGCGGCCGCCGCCGACCACGGCGGCGACGGCGGCGAGGACGGCGATGGTCTGCAGCCAGCCGGGGAAGTCGCTGATCAGGCTGCCGCCACCGTGGCCGCCGCCCCCTCCTGCAGCTTCGGCGGCGTGGGCGGTCTGGGCGATCAGCTGGGCGGGGGCCTCAGCCAGCAGGGGCAGCAGGGCGAACAGCGGGATGATGGCAAGGTCCTGCAGCAGCAGCACCCCGAAGGCGGCGCGGCCGACCGGCCCCTGACGCAGGCCCTTCTCGTCGAGGGTCTGCAGGACGATGGCGGTCGAGGACATGGCCAGCACCAGGCCGACGGCCAGGGCGGTCTTCCAGTTGAGCCCGAAGGCCAGGGAGAAGCCGGCGATGGCCAGGGCGGTGACCAGCACCTGGGCCCCACCGAGGCCGAAGATGGTCTTGCGCATCGACCACAACAGGGCCGGGCGGACCTCCAGCCCGATCATGAACAGCAGGATGACGACGCCGAACTCGGCGAACTTCATGACGTCGGCCTGCTCGCCGACCAGCTTGAAGACGAAGGGGCCAACGATGATGCCGGCGATCAGGTAGCCGAGCACCGAGCCGAGGCCGAGCCGCTTGGCGATCGGGGCGGCGAGGACCCCGGCGCTCAGGTAGATCAGGGCCTGAAAGAGGAGGTTTTCGGTCATTCAGCAGCCACCTTCTCGGACACCAGCCCGGCGAGGCGCGCCCGATAGCGCTGCGCCTCGGCTTCCAGCGCGCCGGCTTCCTTGATCCGCGCGCCGTGCACGACGAACGGCGTCTCCCATTCCATCTGGCAGAGGTCGGCGGTCTGTTCGAGCGGGCGCAGGAACTCCTCCATGGTGAAGTGGTTGTAGCCGAGCTTGTGATAGGCCGAGGTCGGGCCGCCGGTGGTGGTGCAGACGAACAGCTTCTTGCCCTTCAGCCTGTCGCCGCCCTTGCCGTAGGCGAAGCCGTGCAGCCAGACCAGATCGAACCACTCCTTCATCAGCGCCGGCATGGCGTACCAGTAGAAGGGGAATTGCAGGGCGATGACGTCGTGCTCCTTGAGCTTCCGCTTCTCGCCCGGCACGTCGATGACGAAGTCGGGGAAGGTCTCGTAGAGGTCGTGACGGGTGACGCCCTCGATGCCCTCCGAGGCCGTCCACAGCAGGCTGTTGGCCCGGCTCTTCTCGAGGGCCGGATGGGCCATGACGAGGAGGACCCGGCTGTCGCGTTTGGGGTGGCTCATGCTAGGTATCCCAACGTCATCCGCATTTAATTCACCAACGGTTGAATTTCGAGCCGTCCTGCGCCAAAGGACGCCGATACACCAGATTCCGGAGCGATCATGGCCGACAAGGTCCGCAAGGACGCCGCCGCAGCCCTCGAAGGGGTATTGTTCGACGGCATGACCATCATGGCGGGGGGCTTTGGCCTCTGCGGCATTCCTGAGAACCTCATCGCGGCGATCCGCGAGACGGGGGTGAAGGACCTGACCGTCGTCTCCAACAACTGCGGGATCGACGGCTTCGGCCTGGGCATCCTGCTGGAGAACCGGCAGATCAAGAAGATGGTGAGCAGCTACGTCGGTGAGAACAAGCTGTTCGAACAACTTTATCTCAGCGGCGAGCTGGAGCTCGAATTCAATCCGCAGGGCACGCTGGCCGAACGCATCCGTGCCGGTGGCGCGGGCATTCCCGCCTTCTTCACCAAGACGGGTGTGGGCACCCTGGTGGCCGACGGCAAGGAGGTCCGTGAGTTCGACGGCGAGGAATACGTCATGGAGCGGGGGCTTACCGCCGACCTCTCCATCGTCAAGGCCTGGAAGGCCGACGCCGAGGGCAACCTGATCTACCGGAAGACGGCGCGGAACTTCAATCCGATGATGGCCACGGCGGGCAAGGTCTGTCTCGTCGAGGTCGAGGAGATCGTGCCGATCGGCAGCCTCGACAAGGACAACATCCACACCCCGGGCATCTACGTCGATCGCGTCTTCAAGGGCGCGGTGTTCGAGAAGCGGATCGAGCGGGTGACCACGCGCGCCAAGGAGACTGTCTGATGCCCTGGACCCGCGACGAGACCGCCGCCCGCGCCGCCCGCGAGCTGCAGGACGGCTTCTATGTGAACCTCGGCATCGGCATTCCCACCCTGGTGGCCAACTACATCCCCGAGGGGATGCATGTGACGCTGCAGAGCGAGAACGGCATGCTGGGCATGGGACCCTTCCCCTATGAGGGTGAGGCCGACGCCGACCTGATCAACGCCGGCAAGCAGACGATCACCGAGCTGGCGTCCAGCAGCTATTTCTCCAGCGCCGACAGCTTCGCCATGATCCGCGGCGGCCACATCGACCTCTCCATCCTCGGGGCCATGCAGGTGGCGGCCAACGGCGACCTGGCCAACTGGATGGTGCCTGGCAAGATGGTCAAGGGCATGGGCGGGGCCATGGATCTGGTGGCCGGGGTCAAGCGGGTGGTGGTGGTCATGGACCATTGCGAGAAGACCGGCGCGCCGAAGCTCTTGAAGAACTGCACCCTGCCGCTGACCGGCAAGGCGGTGGTCGACACCCTGATCACCGACCTGGGGGTCTTCTCCATCGGCCGCGGGGCCGGGGTGAAGCTGCTGGAACTGGCGCCGGGCGTGACCCTGGACGAGGTCAAGGCCAAGACCGAGGCGCCGTTCGAGGTGGCGTAGGGGACCGGTTGGCCGCTTGCGGCCTACCTGTCCCCTTTACGCCACGTGAATCTTTCCAAACTTGCCCGACCGTGATGGCCTTCCTGCAAAAGACAGGGAGGACATCATGGATCTCAGCAACGCCTCGGCGCTCGTCACCGGCGGGGCCGGCGGGTTCGGCAGCGCCACCGTGCGACGGCTGGCCCAGCGTGGGGCGCGGGTGGTCATCGCCGACGTCCATGCCGAGCGCGGCGAGGCGCTGGCCAACGAGGTCGGCAATGGCGCGGTCTTCGTCCACACCGACATCATGAGCGAGGACAGCATCGCCGACGCGGTGGCCAAGGCGGTGTCGCTGGCCCCGCTGCGAGCAGCGGTGGTGGTGCACGGCGGGCCGCCGGCGCCGGGCTCGACCGGGCCGGCGCGGACGGTCAATCGCGAGGGCAAGCGGCTGCCGCTGTTCCAGTTCGCCCACACCGTGAACGTCTACCTCAACAGCGCCTTCGCCGTGACCAGCCAGGCGGCGGAGGCCATGGCCGCCAACGAGCCGCTGGAGTCCAACCAGCGCGGGGTAGTGATCAACACCGCCTCCATCGCCGGCTACGAGGGCCAACCCGGCCAGGCGGCCTATTCGGCGGCCAAGGGCGGCATCATCGGCATGACCCTGACGGTGGCGCGGGACCTCGCCCCGCTGGGCATTCGGGCGGTGGCCATCGCCCCGGGGACCTTCCTGACCCTGGCCTACAGCTCGCGGATGACCGACGAGCAGGCCCAGGCCCACTGGGGCCCGATGGTGCCCAACCCCAAGCGGATGGGCGATCCGGACGAGTACGGCATCCTGGCCGCCCACATCGTGGAGAACGACTTCCTGAACGGCACGACGATCCGGCTGGACGGGGCACAGCGGTTCTAACGGCTCAGATCACCGCCCAGACATCGACCTCTTCCTCGACACAGCCCTCTCCGGTCTTGAGCCCGTCCTTGGCGCGGGCCAAGGCGCCGGCGGCGGCCTCGGCCAGTTCGGAGCCGCCGGGCGTAGCCAGGTCCAGCGACAGCAGCGGCCGCGGCTGTCGGCCGGGCAGCAAGGTCAGGCGGAGCGGGCCACCGGCCGCAGGCGGCGCTTCGGCCGACCGGACATCGGCGGACATGGTCCAGTAGGGATCGGCCCAGCGACGCCGGTCCTTCCAGTAAGACCGCCACTGCTGTCCGCCAATCTCCGCCCTCAGGTCGCCCTCGCCGACGCGGTGCAACCTTTTGGCAGCCGCCCGGGCCCCGGACTTGTCGACGGTGACGGAAATCCGCGCCACCCGAAGGTCCGCCGGTTCACCCTCATAGGATAGGGTGACCTTCCCCGTCTCCTGGTCGCCTTTGAACCAGCTGAGCATTGGTTTGATGCCCTGGTTCTCCGGAATGACCCGCGCCGAGAGCCAGCCGCCGGCAAGCGGAGCCCAGGCCTCGCAGTAGATCGGCGCGGCCAAGGCCGGTGAGGCCGACAGCAGGCCCACGAGAAATGCCGCCAGGCGGAGACTCATCGCAACATTCCCTCTGAGGCCCGCATCGCCGTTCGCCCCTGAAGCGCCGTGAACCGGGTCGCCTGGATTTCCCCCAGGATGGCCATGGCCACTTCCCACGGCGCCTTGCCGCCGAGGTCGAGGCCGATTGGGGCCCGCAGCCGTTGCAACTGGCCTTCGGTAATCCCGGCGGCGCGCAGACGGTCCAACCGTTCGGCCAGCCGGCGGCGGGCGCCGAGCAGGCCGACGTAGGGCGCCTGGGACGGCAGGCACAGGCGCAGCGCTTCGTGGTCGATCTCCAAGTCGTGGCCGCAGACAGCCACCGCCGTCCAAGCGTCCAGACCGACGGCCGCCAAGGCGTCCGCAGGCTCGCCCCGGCTGTAGGCGACGCCGGCCAGGGGGCAGGCGATGGGGCCGCGCGGGCGGATCAGCGTAGTCTCGAAGCCGGATTGGGCGCCCAGGGTGGCGGTGGCCAGGGCGGTGGGGTCGGCGCCGAGGACGATCAGTTTCCACACCGGCTCGAAGGTCAGGGTCAGGCCGCCAGGCGTCGTGAAGTCGGCGGGGCGGCGGGCGTCCATGGCGGCCAGCAGGGCGGCGACCTGAGCGTCATCGGGGGCCAGCCGCTGCAGTTCGATCTCGATGCGGGCCCCGCAGAGCAGGCGGATGTCGGGCCAGGGGCTGCCCTCGCCGTAGACCAGCCGGCGCGGCTCGCCGTCGGCCAGGCAGGCGGCGGCGTGCAGGGCGACGTCGCCCTCGACGCAGCCGCCGCTCAAGAAGCCGCTGACGAAATCGCGGCCGAAGACCATCTGGGCGCCGACCGGGCGCGGGCCGCCGCCGCCCAGGGCGACAATGGTGGCCAGGACGGCCGGCTCGCCGGCCTCCCGCAGGGCCCTCAGGGCGGGCCGTTGGTCGTCGGCGAGGCCATAGGTCGGCCAGTCGGGCAGGGTCTGGGTCACGCGCCACATTAACCCGAGCGAAACGCTTCAGGCACCCTCCCTTAAGGTGTTGGCGCGCATGGTTGCCGACGAGTTCACCATGCGAGGGCAGGGCCCATGCCCAACGCCGCTTTCATCGCCGATCACTTCGTCCGCCGCGCCCCCAGCCGGCCGGTCGCCAGCGGCTGCCGCCTGGTCGACGACAGCGGGACGGCCCGCATCGATTTCGACATGGCCGGCGGCGCGGTGCTGCTGGGCCACGCCCATCCACGCATCGAGGCCGCCGTCGCGGCCGGGCTCGCCTCCCTCGCTGACGCCTCGTCCGCCCTCTCGGCCCTGCTGCCACGCGGCCCAGCCGTCGCCCTCTGCGCCGAGGAAAGCCAGGCCCTGCCGGCCGCCGTCACCGCCGCCCGCAAGATCACCGGCTGCCGCCGGGTGGCCGTCTGGGACCTCAAGGACGGCGTCTGCAACGGCGAGACCGATCTGGCCGCCGTGCTGGTCGACCCGCTCGGCATGACCGCCGGCCAGCTTAGGCTGGCCCGCAAGGCGGCGACCGCCGCCGGCGCCCTGTTGATCTTCGATGAAGGGGCCAGCGGTTTCCGGGTCCACGCCCAGGGCGCCCAGGGGCTCAGCGGCGTGCGGCCCGACTTCGCGGTGTTCGGGGCCGGCATCGCCAACGGCCGGCCAATCGGCGCCGTCGCCGGCTCGCAAGACCTGATCGCCGCCCTCGACCCCGAGGACCTGCCCGCCCCGCGCGCCGACAGCCTGGCCGCCGCCACCGCCACCCTGGAGATCTTGGCCATCGCCCCGGTGGCGCCGCACCTGCAGGTGCTGGGGGCCGAGATCCAGACCGAGGTCGAGGCCCTGACCAAGCGGGCCGGGGCCGGCCGCGTCTTCACCCTGGCCGGCGATCCGACCCTGCCCACCCCGCTGTTCGCCGCCCCGATCCTCGAAGGGCTGTGGATGCGCGAGATGACCAGCCGCGGGCTGATCGTCGTCGGGGCTCACGCCCTGAGCGCCGCCCATGGCCAGGCCGAGGCCGGGGCTCTGATCGGCGCCTACGCCGCCGTGCTGCCGGCCATGATGGCCCGCAACCTGGCCGAAATTTTCGCCCGGCCCCGGCCGGCCTACGACTCCCTCTATTCGGTCGCTCCAGAAGGACGCGCATGAGTTTCCCCCTCTCCAAGCTCGGCCTCAGCGCCGCCCAGTTCGGGCTCGGCGGCCAGTCGGGCCCCCGTTCGCGTCCGCCCGAAGTGGAGGCGCGCGACATCCTCAGCATCGCCGCGCGCGGCCAGCTGTCGGTGCTCGACGCCTCGGGCGTCTATGGCCGCGCCGAGCAGATCCTCGGCGACCTGATCCCGCGTCCGTCCTCGTTCCGGCTGACCCTCAACACCATGCGGGCCGACCGCGGCCCCGACTTCGTCGAGGCCGAGGCCCGCGCGTCCTTGCGCCGTCTCGCCGTCGAGCGGGCCGACGCCATCGTCGTGCCGTCGGTCGGCGAGCTGTTCGGTCCGCACGGCATGGCCATGTGGGACCGGCTGCAGCAGCTGAAGGCCGAGGGACTGTTTGCCCGCATCGGCATCTCGGTGCACGCCTCGGACGACCCGTTCGGCGTGGCCAAACGCTTCAAGCCCGACCTGGTGCAGGCCCCGGCATCCTTGCTCGACCAGCGGCTGCTGGCCGATGGCTCGCTGGCCAGGATCGCCGGCCTCGGCATTGAGGTGCAGCTGCGCTCGGTCTTCCTCAACGGCCTGCTGTTCCTGCCTCCGGACCGGGTGCCCGCCACCCTCAAGGGGGCCGCCGGGCGCCTCAGCCGCGTGCGCCGGATGATCGCCGAGGGCCGCAGCGATCCGCTGCAGGCCGCCCTCGGCTTCGCCCTTTCGAGACCCGAGGCGACCGCCGTGCTGGTCAGCCCCACCACCGCCGCGGAGCTGTCGGCCATCATCGCCGCCGCCGCCAGCCCACCCCCCGACCTCGACTGGGACGAGATGGCGCTCGACGACCCGGTCGCCCTGGATTCCGGGAGCAACTGGGCCGCCGCGTAGAGCGCGGAAGAAGCCCCGGCATCCCGCTCAGAAGGAGCGAAACGTCCGATGATCCTCGCCATTCTCCAGTCCCGGATGGTCAGCCAGCGCATGCCCGGCAAGGCCCTGGCCGCCCTGGCCGGCCAGCCGATGATCCAGCGCCAGATCGAGCGGCTGCGCGCCGCCCGCACCCTGTCGCGCATCGTCGTCGCCACCAGCGTCGAGGCCGCCGACGACCCCCTGGCCGCCTTTCTGGTCTCCCGGGGGCAGGCGGTGTTCCGGGGCGCGCCGGTCGATCTGCTGAGCCGTTTCGCCCGTTGTGCTGAAAGCATCGGCGGCAGCAGCCATGTGGTGCGGATCAAGGGCGACGCGCCCTTCGTCGATCCGGCCCTGGTCGACAAGGCCGTCCGCATCGCCATCGACAGCGGGGCCGACTACGTCGCCAACCGCGGCTGGTTCGGTTACCCGAAGGGGATGGAGGTGGAGGTGATCCGCACGGCGCTGCTGATCGCCGCCGCCAGCGCCGACCGCGACCCCCTGGCCCGCACCTCGCCGACCGCCTTCCTGCGCGCCGATCCCGAGCGTTACCGGGCGGCCAACTTCGCCGCCCCGCGCGATCTGTCGGCCCTCGACTGGCGGGTGAAGACCCATGCCGACCTGACCTTCGCGCGGGGGGTCTACGCCGCCCTGCACGGGGCCGATCCGGCCTTTGCCATGCGCGACGTGCTGGACCTGACCGGCGGCGGGCAGGACGTGGCGAAGTACGCGGCCTAGCGGTTCCAGTTCCTCCTCCGGCGCGAAGCGACGGGGGAGGAACTCCGTCCCAAAACGTAGTGAGCCCGCCAACGGGGGGAGTTGGCGGGCTCTTGGAAACCGCCCTGGGTTTCGGGGGGCGTAATCGGGCGGCTTCATGTGAGTAAACACCGGTCCGCGAGATGCGTTCCGGCGGCCGGACTCTTTTTCGGCGAAAAGGCCCGGCCCCGTTTCCCCGGTTAGTTGCGGAACCGGATGCCGATGTAGGCCGCCCGTCCGGTTTCGCCGTAGCCGAGGCTTTCCTGGTAGTCCTCGTCGGCCAGGTTCTCGATGCGGGCGGTGAAGGTGATCCGGTCGTTCAGCTTCCAGCCGCCGGTCAGGTCGGCGGTGAGGAAGCCGTCACGGGTCTCGGTGGAGAAGGTCGAGGGGTTGCTGTCGACCTGCTCGCCTTCGGCCCGGACCGTCAGCTGGGTGTCGAAGCGATCGTTGCTCCAGCCGAGGCTGACCGAGCCGGAATGTTCCGGAACCCGCAGCAGCCGCGCGCCGGTCACGGCGTTGATCGCGTCGGTGTAGGCATAGCCGGCCTTGAGGATCAGCGGACCGAACTCGGCGTCGAAGGCGGCGGTGACGCCGGTCGTCGTCGTGCGGTCGATGTTCACATAGCGGCCGATGCCGTAGGAAATCTGGTCCTCGACCTCCAGGCGGTAGCCGGTGACCTGGGCGAAGAGCCGATCATCAGGCGAGCGCCAGCTGGCCCCCAGGTCCCAGCCGTCGGCCTTTTCGGGCTTGAGCCCCACGGAGGGGCCGGCCGGGAAGCAGAAGTCGCAGACCACCTGGCTGATGGTCGGAACCTTGTAGCCCTGGCCCCAGCTGGCCTGCAGGGTGAAGCCGGCGCCGACCTCGTAGGAGGCCGACAGGCGGGCCGTGGTCTCGCTGTCGAAATCGTCCGGGTCGTCGTAGCGCAGGGCGCCGGTCAGGGTCAGCGGGTCGATCGGGCGCCAGCGCAGGACGCCAAACAGCGAGGTGGCGCCAAGGTCGGCGGTGTCGCCGGTGCTGACGCTGGCCTCGGTCTCGTCGCGCTCCAGGCCGGCCACGAAGGCCAGGGCGTCTTGCGCCCCGCCCCGGCCGACCGTGTAGCGGAGGGCGGTGCGGTCGGCCTCGTAGGAGGAGGAGAAGGCCGAGATGTTGTCGCGCCGCAGGTCGTAGCCGCTGATCGTCAGGCTGTGGTCGAGGCCGCCGATATTGTCGGCGCGCAGGCGGGCGAAACCGCTCCAGCTTTCCGATTCCGACCGGTCGCTGGTGTCGCCGAACGCGAAGAAGGCGTTGTAGCCGTCGATGTCGGTGTCGAACGCGCTGTAGCGGACGCGGCCGTCGAGGGTGACCTTGTCGCCGATGGCGACACGGCCGCCGACACTGGCGCTCCAGCTTTCGAAGCCATCGTCTTCCGTGCCGTTGGCGGCCTTGGAGACGCCGTCGCTGCGGTAGCCGGAGAGCGAACCGTTGACCGCGAAGCGATCATTGGCGACGCCCGCCGCCGCCGTGCCGCGCACGGTGGCGTAGGAGCCGCCCTCGAGGCCGAGGCGCAGGCCGTTGAGCTCGCGTGAGGTCAGGCTGATCACGCCGCCGATGGCGTCGCTGCCCCAGAGGGATCCTTGCGGCCCCTGCAGGATCTCGACGCGCTCGATGTCGGCCAGGTCGAGGCCGGCGAAGTCGTAGCCGCCGTTGGGGCTGGAGGCGTCGTTCTGGACGACGCCGTCGATCAGCACGAGGGTCTTGTCGCCGGCCGCGCCGCGGATGCGGACGGTGGTGACGCCGCCGAAGGCGCCGTTGCGGCTGAGCGACAGGCCGGGGACGTCGCCGAGGATGTCGGCGGCGAAGATGGCTTGGCGGCGGTCGATGTCCTCGTCGGTGAGGACGGTCAGGCCGAGCACGGTCTGCGGCTCGGTCGGCAGGCGGGTGACGATGACGGCGTCGACGTCGCCCTCAGACGTGTCGGCGGCGTAAGCGGCGGAGGACAGCAGGGCCAGCGAACTGGCGGCGAGGAGCAGGCGGGTGAAACGCATGGTGCGCTCTCCTTGATCAGGAGCCCGCGCGGCGCCGCGAGGCGGGTCAAGGGACGCGACCACGTCGGCGCGCCGGCCGACGGTCGCTTCAACGGGAGACCCCGCGCCGACAGCCTGGACCCGGGCCACGGACGAACGACGACGGCGGCAGGTCTCCTGGCTTGCGGGTCGACAGGCATCGCATCGTCGCCTTCCCGGTTTCCCAGTGGCGCCCTCCCCGATGATGAGGAGAGACCGATACGGCCCTCGCCGCTGACAGTTGCGGGCACAGCGGGGGATTTACACCCCCTTCCCTCTTGGCCCCCGTGGGGGACCGCCTGGGGGCGCTAATGCTGCAATGCGGCGAGGATGGCAAGTCCGGGAAGCTCCGGTGACTGTCTCGCGCAGCGTGACTGTCACCGTGTGGCGCGGACGGTGACAGTCATCCGGCTGCGCCGGAGGACAGTCACCGCTAGTACCAGCCTGCCGTCCGCAGAGCCCCGGCGTAGGCGCGGGAGACCGGCGCCTCGACGCCGCCCTTGAGCGACAGGGTGGCGCGGCCGTCGCCGCGTTTGGCGCCGGTGACGGCGGTCTTCGACACCCACCAGGAGCGGTGGGTGCGGGCCCCCTCGATGCCCTCCAGCTCGGCGACGGCGTCGGACAGCCGCATGAGGATCAGGTCCTGGCCCTTGCTGGTGTGGAGCCGCAGGTAGTGGTCCTCGGCCTCGACGGCGTAGAGCTCGGCCCCGCGCAGTTTCGGCGGCAGGCGATCGAGGAACCGCGGCGGCGCGGCGCCTGTCGGGGCGGCGTGGGTCTCGTCGGGCTTGCGCTGGACCAGGTAGTTGAGCGCCGTCATGGCCACCGTGACGATCAGGACCGGGGCGACGAACTGGGGCAGCCGCGAGACCGGCAGGCCGCAATCGCAGAACACCAGGGTGGTCACGGCCCAGACCATCAGGGTCAGCGGCGGGGTCAGCAGCAGCACGATCAGGCCGCCTTGCAGCCAGGGCTTCTCCTCGATCCAGCCGACGCGATCGATGAAGACGGAGATGCCGACCCCGGTCAGGGACCCGAACAGCATCATCAGGCTCCAGTATCCCAGACGAACGGGCAGGCTGCCGTAGTTGGTGTCGAAGGCCCCGGTCAGCGCCAGGAAGACGCCAGCGAGCAGGGCCAGGCCGACGCCGCGCACATGGCGGTTGGCGGCAAGACTCCTGAGCCCGGTGGTCATCCACGAAGCGCCAATGGCGGGGCCTGTCCGTTCGCGAAGGGGCGGCGTCGGCCCACGGCTTTGCGGCTGCGGGCTCATCGGGCAGCCGGCAGGGTCAGGGTCATCGACAACCCCGCAAAGGAACCTCTCATGCTTACCCGCTCCAACTCAGCCGCCCTCGCCGCCTGTCTCCTGACCGCCCTTGCGGTTGTGAACGCCAGCCCCACCGCCGCGCAAGAGGCCGGCGAGGTCAGCGTCACCTTTTCCGGCATCCGCAACCCGACGGGCGCCCTGTTCGTAGGCCTCTACGACAACGAGGCGGCCTTCGGCGGCGGCCAGCCCGTTGGCGGCTACCGGCTGGCGGTCGACGGCGCGACCGTCGCCCAGTCGATCAAGGGCCTCAAGCCCGGCCGCTACGCCCTCAAGGTCTATCACGACATCGACGGCGACGGCCGGATGAACACCAACGCCTTCGGCCTGCCGACCGAGCCCTACGCCGCCTCCAACAACGCCCCCGCCACCATGGGCCCGCCGGCCTGGGCCGACGCCGTGTTCGAGGTCACCGCCCAGGGCGCGACCCAGACCATCGTCATCGATTGAGCGCCTGCTTCGACACGCGCCCGCGGCGCTGCTCAGCATGACTGACTTTGGTGGATTTCCCCCAAGCCAAGTCATCCTGAGCAGCCTGCGCGGCAGGCGTGTCGAAGCCTGCCCTTGGGCGGGCCGGGCAGGCCTGACCCGAGGGGACGCAATCCCGCCCGCTCCGACACCCGAGAGACACCCCATGGACCGCCGCGCCTTTCTCACCACCCTGGCTGGAACCAGCCTCGCCGCCCTGACCCCGGAGGCGGTGCTGGCCGCCTCGGCCGCCGCCAATCCCGCCTGGGCCCTGGCGGTCGGCGATATCGAGGCCGATCTGGCGCCCCGGAGCCTGCGCCTGATCCACGGCCGGGCCCCAAAGGCCCTGGCCGGGACCCTCTACCGCAACGGCCCGGCCAAGTTCCGCCGCGGGACCAGCCCCGCCGGCCACTGGTTCGACGGCGACGGCCTGGTGCGGGCCTTCCGCATCCGCGAGGGCAAGGCCAGCCTGGCCGGCAAGTTCGTCGACACCTTCAAGCGGCGCCAGGACGAGAAGTTCGGGGCCATGGTCGGTCCGGGCTTCGGCGCCGTTGTGGCCAAGGGCGCGGTCGTGCGCCACACCGACGACAGCAACGCCGCCAACACCGCCCTCTTGCCGATCGGCGGCGAACTGCTGGCCCTGTGGGAACAGGGCTCGCCCATCGCCCTCGATCCGGAGACCCTGGAGACCAGGGGGATCAAGACCTACGCCCCTGACCTGGCCCACATGCCCTTCCTGGCTCATCCGCGCATCGAGCCGAACGGCCGGGTGTGGAACCTCGGCCTCGCCGGCAAGCGGGCGCTGGTCTGGACGCTGAAGGCCGATGGGACGCTGGAGAAGACCGGCATGCTGGAGCTGCCGCGCGCCAGCTACATCCACGACTTCACGGCCACGAGCCGGTCACTGGTCATCGTGCTGCAGCCCTGGATCCAGGACAAGCGCGTCTATCCCTTCGCGGCCAGCATGAGCTGGCGGCCGGAGCTGGGCACCCAGGTGCTGGTGGTCGACAAGGACGATTTTTCCAAGCGCCGCCTCTACGACCTGCCGGCCTTCTTCACCTTTCACCTGGGCGACGCCTGGGAGGAGGCCGACGGGACCATCCGTTTCGACGCCTGCGTCGACGCCGACGCCAGCTTCGCGGCCGAGGGCGGATCGCAGCTCCTGCAATACCGCATGCCCAAGACCCAGGAGACGCGGCTCAGCTTCATCACCCTGGGACCGGACGGCAAGGGGCGGATCGAGGTCAGCCCGCTGCCGGCCGAGTTTCCCAAGACCGACCCGCGCTTCGCCGGCCACGGACGGATGAAGACGGTGGTCAACACCGTCGGCGGCGGGCCGGCCAAGCCCTTCCTGCAGGGGGTGGCGGTCAGCGACTGGCATACGGGCAAGGCGGACGTCTTCGACTTTGGGGGCGGCCAGTGCGCCGAGGAGTTCGTCTTCGTCCCGCGCGGTTCAAGCCGCGAGCTGGACGGCTGGCTGGTTGGGACAACACTGAATCTGAAGGCCCGGGCGACCGAGCTGCATGTGTTCGATGCGTCGCGGGTATCGGCGGGCCCCCTTTGCAGCTGGCGGGCGGATGTGCCGTTGCCGGTCGGATTCCACGGCTGCTGGGTTTGACGGTCGCTCGCGCCCTCCCTTGCGCAATCCTCCCGGTGCGGCCTATCGGTGTTTTCCATGACCGCGACACGGGGCAGGCCACGCAAGGACGGGCGGGGGCGGCCGGCGAAATCCACCGGCAGCGACATGCGCCAGGCCATCCTGGACGCCGCCGAAGGCCTGTTCGCGCGGCACGGCTTCTACGGGGTGACCACCCGCCAGGTGGCGGCCGAGGCCGGCGTCGACACCGCCCTGATCCACTACTATTTCGGGGCCAAGCGCGAGCTGTTCGACGCCGTCTTCCTGCGCCGGGCCGAGATCCTCAACAGCGACCGCAAGGCCTCCATGGACGCCTATGAGGCGGCTAACCCCGGCCGAATGACGCCGCTGGGGGTGATCACCGCCTTCATCGATCCCCTGATCGAGCGGTCGCTGACCGGCGGCTCGGGCTGGAAAAACTATTTCGCCCTGGTGGCCCAGGTGAACAACACCCCGGCCTGGGGCGGCGAGACCATGCACCGCTTCTTCGATCCGGTGGTGCACCAGCTGGTCGACACCCTCAAGCGGGCCAAGCCCGAGGCCGAGCTGGCCGATCTCTACTGGGGCTACCAGTTCCTCACCGGCTCGATGATGCTGGCCCTGTCGGAGACCGGCCGCATCGACCAGCTGTCGGAGGGCCTGTGCCACTCCAGCGACCTGGAGGCGATCCGGGCGCGGCTGTACCGCTACTGCGCGGCCGGCTTCGAGGCGCTGGTCCGCTAGCTATCCCGGGATGACGAAGGTCGGCGCGTAGCCGAAGGCGGCGTCGCAGCGCATCGACAGCTCGATGACCACGCCGGTGCCCTGGGCCACGTTGTCGATGCGGTCCTTGCGCAGCATCTGGCGGAAATTGTCCTCATAGACCTTGGCGGCCGCCTCGGTGGCGACGCCGCCGTTCAGCAACTTCACCCGCCGCGCGCCCCAGTCGATGGTCGTGAGGTTTGTCGCCCCGCCGAGCTGTGGACGCCAGGCGGCGATCGAGGCGGCCTCATGGGTCAGGGCGCCATAGGCCCCGACGCAGGTGACCTTGTCCGCCGTCCATTCCTGGGCGAAGGCGGGGGCGGCGAGCAGGCTGGCGGCGAGGCCGAGCGCGAGGATACGCATTGACGAGCTTTCCTTGTTCATGCGGTCAGTCTGCAGGTCGCCGGATCGACCCACATCCTCGCTTTGGGGGGTGTTTTCGACCGCCCTGCCCAAATCCGACCGTCCGGTGTGGCGCCAATTCATCATGTGGTGAAAAAAGGGTCGGCAACGCCCCTTCCAGCGGCAGGCCGCCGTTGCGCGCGAGGCCGTCCTGACTGATGGTCGGCGATAATTCGCGTTTCGGTGAATTTCTCGTAATCAACAGCGTCCGCCAACGGACCACTGGACCTCCCGAAAGGTCCGAAGCCGACGCTCCCAGGGAGGGCGACTATGAAGACCATGTGGAAAGCCATGTTGCTGGCCGGTGCGGCCTGGGGCGCGGCAAGCGCCGGCGCCTATGCGCAAGACGTTCCCGCCGAAGGCGCCAGCGTCGACGAAGTCGTCATCACCGCCCGCCGGCGGGAAGAAAACCTGAAGGACGTGCCCGTCGCCGTCTCGGCGGTCGGCGAAGCGGCCCTGGAGCGCCAGGGCGGCACGGACATCACCATCATCCAGCAGATCACCCCCAACGCCACCGTGCAGGTCGCCCGGGGCTCCAACTCGACCCTGATCAGCTTCATCCGCGGCATCGGCCAGCAGGACCCGCTGTGGGGCTTCGAGCCCGGCGTCGGCCTCTATGTCGACGACGTCTATGTCGCCCGTCCGCAGGCCGCCGTGCTCGATGTCTTCGACGTCCAGCGCGTCGAAGTGCTGCGGGGGCCGCAGGGCACCCTGTACGGCCGCAACACCATCGGCGGCGCCATCAAGTACGTCACCAAGCGCCTGTCGGACGAGCCGGAGCTGAGCCTGAAGGGCGCCTACGGCAGCTTCAACCAGGTCGACCTGATCGCCTCCGGCTCGCTGCCGATCGGCGAGACCTTCGCCATCGGCGCGGCCGTCGCCAAGTACGACCGCGACGGCTTCGGCGAGAACCTGACCACCGGCGCTGATCACTACAACAAGGACGTCACCGCGGCCCGCGTGTCGGCCGAATGGCGGCCGTCCGAGGCCCTGTCGTTCCGCGTCGCCGGCGACTGGGTGAAGGACGATTCCAACCCGCGTCACGGCTACCGCGAAGTGCAGGCGCTCAACAGCGGCGGCGTCCCGATCGCCGGCGGTGCCCCCCTGGGCAGCGTCTACGACACCAAGGCCGGCATCGGCGACAGCAACAGCGTCGAGACCAAGGGCCTGTCGCTGACCGCCCAATGGGACATCAGCGACACCCTGACCTTCAAGTCGATCACCGCCTACCGTGAGGGCGAGACCACCACGGTCATCGACTTCGACGGCCTGCCCGCCGCCATCCTGGACATTCCGGGCCGCTACGCCGACGACCAGCTCAGCCAGGAATTCCAGCTGACCTACACCGGCGACCGCGTGCAGGGCGTCGCCGGCATCTACTACTTCGACGGTCACGCCGAAGGCGCCTTCGACACCATCCTCAGCCAGGCCGGCATCGTCATCGGCACCGCCGGCGCCGTCGACACCAAGTCGATCGCCGTGTTCGCCGATGTCAGCATCGACTTCACCGACAGCCTGAAGGCGTCGATCGGCGGCCGCTGGACCCGCGACGAAAAGGAAGGCACCGTCTTCCGCGCCAACTACCTGGGCGCCGTCCGCAGTCCGCTGCTGGGCGGCACGGTGCGCGCGCCGCTGCTGGTCCGCTCGAACTACACCAACGAGAACACCTTCGAGGAGTTCACCCCGCGGGTCAGCCTGAGCTACGACCTGACCGAGGACCTGACGACCTACATCTCCTACAGCAAGGGCTTCAAGTCGGGCGGCTTCGACATGCGCGGCGACGTCATCCTGACGCCGACGACGGTCGATGGCTATGACCCCGAAACGGTCGACAGCTACGAAATCGGCCTGAAGGGCAGCCTCTACGACGGCCGCATCACCTTCGCGACCGACCTGTTCAAGGCCGACTACAAGAACCAGCAGGTGCCCACCCAGGCCCCGGGTCCCGGCGCCAGCATCGCCAGCGTCGTCGCCAACGTCGGCAGCTCGGAAATGTGGGGCTGGGAGTTCGAGAGCCGCCTGCGGTTCACCGACAACTTCTCCGTCGGCACGGCGATCGGCTACCTCGATGCTGAGTTCAAGGAGTTCAACCGCTTCTTCGCGGGCGGCACGATCAACCCCATCGACGGGACCGTGGTGCCCGTCGGCGGCGCGAACGTGAACGTCGCCTCCATCGCGGATCTGCAGAACGCGCCCGAATGGACGATGAACTACAACGCCACCTGGACCTTGGACGACGTGGCCGGCGGCACGCTGTCGCTGACCCCGTCGGCTTCGTTCCGCGGCAGCTCGCAGATGTTCGAGTTCGCCGCCCCGGCCATCGATCAGGAGAGCTACTGGCTGTACGACTTCAACGCCAACTGGGTCGCTCCGGGCGGCAACTGGAAGGTCAGCCTGACCGGCAAGAACATCACCGACGAGCGCTACCGCATCGGCGGCTATAACTTCCCGCAGACGGCCGGCGTGCTGTTCGGCAACTCGGTGGTCGGCTTCTACGGCAACCCGGCGACCTGGACGCTCGGGATCGAGTGGAAGCTCTGATATTCCTGTAGACCAACCTTGAAGGGGGCGGCCTGGAAACGGGCCGCCCCTTTTTCTTTTTGTAGAGACAGTAAAAATCCGGAGACGCCGATGACCGCCGCCGCTGCCCCCGCCAAGAGCGGGTCCGGGTATCGCATCTACGTCCTGGCGATCCTGATTGTCGTCTACACCTTCAACTTCCTGGACCGGCAGATCCTCGGCATCCTGGCCGGGTCGATCAAGAAGGACCTGGGGCTGACCGACAGCCAGCTGGGCCTGATGGGCGGGCTGGCCTTCGCCCTGTTCTACACCGCGCTCGGCATCCCGGTGGCCTGGCTGGCCGATCGCAAGAGCCGCAGCTGGATCATGACCGCGGCGCTGACCGTGTGGAGCGGCTTCACCGCCGCCTGCGGCCTGGCGACCGGGTTCTGGAGCCTGTTCCTCTGCCGCATGGGCGTCGGGGTCGGCGAGGCCGGCGGCACCGCCCCGGCCTACAGCCTGATCGCCGACTACTTTCCACCCAACCAGCGGGCCCGGGCCCTGGCCGCCTACAGCTTCGGCATCCCGATCGGCACGGCGGCCGGCATCCTGTTCGGCGGGCTGATCGCGGCGGCCATCGACTGGCGCACCGCCTTCATCGCCGTCGGCCTGGCCGGCGTCATCATCGCCCCGATCTTCAAGCTGACGGTGAAGGACCCCAAGCGCGGCGGCGCCTTCGACGCCGAGGGCCATGCGGTCGACGAGCCGCTGAAGGCGCCGGAGGCCGCGCCCCGCATGAGCGAGGTGCTGAGCACCCTGCTGGCCAAGCCCAGCTTCTGGCTGCTGTCGCTCGGCGCGGCGGCCTCCAGCGTCTGCGGCTACGGCATCGCCTTCTGGCTGCCCAGCTTCTTCGAGCGCAGCCTGGGCCTCAGCCTGGTCGACCGCTCGCTGTTCCTCGGGGCCCTGGCCCTGATCGGCGGCACGGCGGGGGTCTGGCTCGGCGGCTGGCTGGGCGACCGGCTGGGCGGCAAGAACAAGGGCGCCTATCCCCTGGTGGCGGCCATCGCCTTCCTGGTCGCCTTCCCCTGCTTCTTCCTGGCCATCAACGCCTCCAACCTCTGGCTGGCCTTCTTCCTGTTCCTCATTCCCCAGGGGCTGAACCTGGTCTGGCTGGGGCCGATCATCACCTCGATCCAACACCTGGTCCCCGGCCGCATGCGCTCGACCGCCTCGGCCTGCTTCCTGTTCATCAACAACCTGATCGGCCTGGGCCTGGGCACCTACTATTTCGGGGCCGTCTCCGACCTCCTGACGCCGCACTTCGGGGCCGAGGCGCTACGCTGGTCGATCTACAGCGGCCTCTGCTTCTACCTGGTCAGCGCCGCCCTGTTCTTCGCCGCTAGCCGGCGTCTACAGCGCGACTGGGTCGACTGAACGCAGCGCACCATCGCTCGTACGGGGCGAAACCGCCCCCACTTTCCGCGAACGTCAAGCATCGAAAACCCCGCGAGGCCGCCTCGCGGGGTTTGTCTTTTCGTTCTTTTCCGGCGGCTTGCCTGCCGTTAGGTGCGGCGCCTATAAGGCCCCGTCCGTGATCAAGGCGGGCGCCCCACCGCACAAGGCGAGCTCCTTCCAGCGATGAACATTCACGAATACCAGGCCAAGGCCGTCCTCGCCGAGTTCGGCGCTCCCGTCTCCAAGGGCTTCCCCGCCCTGACCCCCGACGAAGCCGCCTCCGCCGCCGAGCGGCTGGGTGGCAAGATCTTCGTCGTCAAAAGCCAGATCCACGCCGGCGGCCGCGGCAAGGGCCGCTTCGAAGGCCTGGGCCCCGACAGCAAGGGCGGCGTCCGCGTCGTCAAGACGGTCGAAGAGGTCCGCAAGAACGCCGAGGAGATGCTCGGCCGGGTGCTGGTCACCCATCAGACCGGCCCCAAGGGCAAGCAGGTCAACCGCCTCTACATCGAGGACGGCTCGGACATCGACAAGGAATTCTACCTGTCGCTGCTGGTCGATCGCGAGACCAGCCGGGTGTCGGTCGTCGCCTCCACCGAGGGCGGCATGGACATCGAGGAAGTGGCCCACAACCGGCCGCACATGATCCACACCTTCAGCATCGACCCGGCCACCGGCGTCATGCCGCACCACGGCCGCACCCTGGCCAAGTCGCTGGAACTGACCGGCGGCCTGGCCAAGGAAGCCGGCGTCATCCTCGGCCAGCTCTATGCCGCCTTTGTTGGCAAGGACATGGAGATGCTGGAGATCAACCCGCTGATCATCACCGAGGACCAGCACCTGCGCGTCCTCGACGCCAAGATCAGCTTCGACGGCAACGCCCTGTTCCGGCATCCCGACATCGTCGCCCTGCGCGACGAGACCGAGGAGGACGAGAAGGAGATCGAGGCCAGCAAGTACGACCTCAGCTACATCGCCCTCGACGGCGAGATCGGCTGCATGGTCAACGGCGCGGGCCTGGCCATGGCGACCATGGACATCATCAAGCTGTACGGCGCCGAGCCGGCCAACTTCCTCGATGTCGGCGGCGGCGCCAGCAAGGAGAAGGTCACCGCGGCCTTCAAGATCATCACCGCCGACCCGAACGTCAAAGGCATCCTGGTCAACATCTTCGGCGGCATCATGCGCTGCGACATCATCGCCGAGGGCGTCATCGCCGCGGTCAAGGAAGTCGGGCTGCAGGTTCCGCTGGTGGTCCGCCTGGAAGGCACCAACGTCGAACTCGGCAAGCAGATCATCCGGGAAAGCGGCCTCAACGTCATCGCCGCCAACGACCTCAGCGATGGGGCCGAGAAGATCGTCAAGGCGGTGCGCGGGTAGGACCCGCGCGCTTCGCCCGTCACTGAAATTCAAGGCTAGAGAGCCCGTATGTCCATTCTCATCGACAAGAACACCAAGGTCATCTGCCAGGGCATCACCGGCAGCCAGGGGACCTTCCACACCGAACAGGCCATCGCCTACGGCACCCAAATGGTCGGCGGCGTCACCCCCGGCAAGGGCGGCACCACCCACGTCGGCCTGCCGGTGTTCGACACCGTCGCCGAGGCCGTCGAGCGCACCGGGGCCGACGCCAGCGTCATCTATGTGCCGCCGCCCTTCGCCGCCGACTCCATCTGCGAGGCCATCGACGCCGAGGTGCCGCTGATCGTCTGCATCACCGAGGGCATCCCGGTCTCGGACATGATCAAGGTCAAGCGCGCCCTGGCCGGGTCCAAATCGCGGCTGATCGGGCCCAACTGCCCGGGCGTCCTGACCCCCAACCAGTGCAAGATCGGCATCATGCCGGGCTCGATCTTCTCGGCCGGCAGCGTCGGCGTCGTCTCGCGGTCGGGCACCCTGACCTATGAGGCGGTGTTCCAGACCACCAACGTCGGCCTCGGCCAGACCTCGGCCGTCGGCATCGGCGGCGACCCCGTCAAGGGCACCGAGTTCATCGACATCCTCGAGATGTACCTGGCCGACGAGGCGACCAAGTCGATCATCATGATCGGCGAAATCGGCGGCAGCGCCGAAGAGGACGCCGCCCAGTTCATCGCCGATGAGCGCAAGAAGGGTCGCTGGAAGCCGATGGTCGGCTTCATCGCCGGCGTCACCGCCCCTCCCGGCCGCCGCATGGGCCACGCCGGCGCGATCATCTCCGGCGGCAAGGGCGGCGCGGGCGACAAGACCGCCGCCATGGAAGCGGCCGGCATCCGCGTCTCGCCCTCGCCGGCGCGGCTGGGTGAGACCCTGATGGAAGTGCTCAAGGGTTAGGCGCCTTTCGCCTCAGCGACTTTTGACGCCGGCGGTCAGAGATGACCGCCGGCGTTGTCGTTTGGGGGGCGGTTCTGCCCCCATCCGCCCCCCTGCGAGGGCCACCTTCTCCCCGAAGGCCGGAGAAGGACTCATATCGCGAAAAAACCCAACAAAATCGCTTGGTTTATCTCCCCATTCATGGGCGACCGGCCTATATGAGGCCCCATTCCAAGGCCGCCCCTTCAGCGGGCGGCGCAAACTGGCGCGAGTGCAATGGCGGACGACGCAGGTCACATCAATCAGATCCTGACCGAAACTTCCTTCCTCTACGGCGGCAACGCCGATTACGTCGAAGACCTGCACGCCCGCTGGGCCGAGAATCCGGCCTCCGTCGACACCTCCTGGCAGGCCTTCTTCGCCAGTCTCACCGACCAGGCCCAGACCATCAAGGCCAATGCCGCCAAACCGGCCTGGACCCCCAACCGTCCGGCTGGCGTCCGCCCCGACTGGTTGCCGGCCCTGGATGGCCAATGGCCGGCCGCCCCCGCCATCGAGGCCAAGCTGGGCAAGGCCATCGAGACCAAGAGCCCGACGGCCAGCGTCGAGGCCATCCGCGCCGCCACCACCGACAGTCTGCGCGCCATCATGATGATCCGCGCCTACCGGATGCGGGGCCACCTGAAGGCCAACCTCGACCCGCTGGGCATCGCCATCACCCCCGGCGACGCCAGCGAGTTGGAGCCGTCGAGCTACGGCTTCACCGAGGCCGACCTCGACCGGCCGATCTTCCTCGACTTCGTGCTCGGCCTGGAAACCTCGACCCTGCGCGAGATCCTCGAGATCGTCCGCCGGACCTACTGCGGCAACGTCGGCGTGCAGTACATGCACATCTCCAACCCGCAGGAGAAGGGCTGGATCCAGGAGCGGATCGAGGGTCGCGACAAGGAGATCACCTTCAGCAAGGAGGGCAAGATCGCCATCCTCAAGAAGCTGATCGAGGCCGAGGGCTTCGAACGCTTCCTGCACAAGCGTTTCCCCGGCACCAAGCGTTTCGGCCTGGACGGGGCTGAGGCCTGCATCCCGGCGCTGGAACAGATCATCAAGCGCGGCGGCGCGCTTGGCGTGAAGGACATCGTGCTGGGCATGCCGCACCGCGGCCGCCTGAACGTCCTGGCCGCCGTGATGGGCAAGCCCTACCACGTCATCTTCCACGAGTTCCAAGGCGGCACCAGCCTGCCGTCGGACGTCGAGGGTTCGGGCGACGTGAAGTACCACATGGGCGCCTCGTCGGACCGGTCGTTCGACGGCAACAACGTCCACCTGTCGCTGACCGCCAACCCGTCGCACCTGGAAATCGTCAACCCGGTGGTGCTGGGCAAGGCCCGCGCCAAGCAGGCCTTCACCCTGCGCGAAACGCCGGACGCCGGCCGCACCCATGTGCTGCCGCTGCTGCTGCACGGCGACGCCGCCTTCGCCGGCCAGGGCGTGGTGGCCGAGTGCTTCGCCCTGTCGGGCCTGAAGGGCTACCGCACCGGCGGCACCATCCACTTCATCGTCAACAACCAGATCGGCTTCACGACGGCGCCGCACTACAGCCGCACCAGCCCCTATCCGTCGGACGTGGCGCTGATGGTCGAGGCGCCGATCCTGCACGTCAACGGCGATGACCCCGAAGCGGTCGTCTACGCCGCCAAGGTGGCCACCGAGTACCGCCAGCAGTTCGGCAAGGACGTGGTCATCGACATGTTCTGCTACCGCCGGTTCGGTCACAACGAGGGCGACGACCCGACGATGACCCAGCCGCTGATGTACGCACGCATCAAGGGCCATCCCTCGACCCGCGAACTCTATTCGAGCCGCCTGATCGAGGAGGGCGTCGCCACCCAGGCCGACGTCGACACCTGGATCAAGGAATTCGACGACTTCCTCGACGCCGAGTTCGAGGGCGGCAAAGCCTACAAGGCCGACAAGGCCGACTGGCTGGACGGCAAATGGGCCGGCCTGACCCTGCCGGGCGACGAAGAGCGCCGGGGCAAGACCGGCGTGCCGCTGCAGAAGCTGCTCGACCTGGGCCGCAAGATCACCGCCGTGCCGGGCGGCGTCGACGTCCACAAGACCGTCAAGCGCATGGTCGAGAACCGCCGCGCCGCCATCGACGCCGGCGAGGGCATCGACTGGGCCCTGGCCGAACACCTGGCCTTCGCCACCCTGCTGGACGAGGGTTATCCGGTCCGCCTCAGCGGCCAGGACAGCGTGCGCGGCACCTTCACCCAGCGCCACTCCGACCTGATCGATCAGACCACGGAGGAACACTACACGGCGCTGAACAACCTGCGCCCCGGCCAGGCGCCGTACGAGGTCATCGACAGCCTGCTGTCGGAGGAGGCGGTGCTCGGCTTCGAGTACGGCTTCTCCCTGGCCGATCCCAACACCCTGACCCTGTGGGAGGCCCAGTTCGGCGACTTCGTGAACGGGGCCCAGGTGGTCATCGACCAGTTCATCGCCTCGGGCGAGCGCAAATGGCTGCGGATGAGCGGCCTCGTCATGCTTCTCCCCCACGGCTACGAGGGCCAGGGCCCCGAGCACAGCTCGGCCCGGCTGGAGCGCTTCCTGCAGTCCTGCGCCGAGGACAACATGCAGGTGGTCAACTGCTCGACCCCGGCCAACTACTTCCACGCCCTGCGCCGGCAGATGCACCGTGAGTTCCGCAAGCCCCTGATCGTCATGACGCCCAAGAGCCTGCTGCGCCACAAGAAGGCGGTGTCCAACCTCGAGGACATGGCCGAATCGGGCAGCTTCCATCGGGTGATGGTCGACGGGGCCGAGGCCGGCTGCGACGTCGGCGGCGTCACCCTGCAGAGCGACGACAAGATCACCCGCGTCATCGCCTGCTCGGGTAAGGTCTACTTCGACCTGGTCGAGGCGCGGGCCAAGGCCGGCCGCGACGACGTCTACATCATGCGCATCGAGCAGTTTTACCCCTGGCCGCTGAAGTCGGTCATGCAGGTGCTGGGCCGCTTCAAGAACGCCGAGCTGGTCTGGGTGCAGGAAGAGCCGAAGAACATGGGCGGCTGGACCTTCGTCGACCCCTGGCTGGAACTGACCCTGGAGCGCATGAAGCTGAAGGCCAAGCGGGCCCGCTACATCGGCCGCCCGGCCAGCGCCTCCACCGCCGCCGGCATGATGAGCCGGCACATGAGAGAACTCGAAGCGTTCCTCAACGACGCCTTCGCCTAAAACCATGCCGGCGTCGTCCGGCGACCGAACAGACAAGACGAGTAAGGATCTATGGCCGACATCATGACCCCCGCCCTGGGCGAATCCGTCACCGAAGCGACGGTCGCCAGCTGGAAGAAGAAGCCGGGCGATGCGGTGAAGCGGGACGAAATCCTCGTCGAACTGGAAACCGACAAGGTCAGCCTGGAAGTCGCCAGCCCGGCCGACGGGGTGCTGGAAAGCATCGCCGCCAACGACGGCGACACCGTCGTCCCCGGCGCCGTGCTGGGCGTGGTGACCGCCGGCGGCGCGGCCGCGGCGCCTAAGGCGGAAGCGCCCAAGGCTGAAGCGGCACCGGCCCCGAAGGTGGAGGCCCCGAAGCCGGCTCCTGCCCCTGCCCCCGCGGCGGCCAAGGCTGACGACAAGCCGCTGGCCCCGTCGGTGCAGCGCATCGTCAGTGAGACCGGCCTCGACCCGGCCGGCGTCGCCGGAACCGGCAAGGACGGCCGCATCACCAAGGGCGACGCCCTGGCCGCCCTCGACGCTCGCGCCGCCGCCCCGGCCCCCGCGCCGGCCCCGGCCGCCGCCCGGGCCATCCACGAGCGCGAGGAGCGGGTCCGCATGACCCGCCTGCGCCAGACCATCGCCCGCCGGCTGAAGGAGGCGCAGAACAACGCCGCCATGCTGACCACCTTCAACGAGGTGGACATGAGCGCGGTCATGGCCCTGCGCAATCAGTACAAGGACACCTTCGAGAAGACCCACGGCGTCAAGCTGGGCTTCATGAGCTTTTTCGTCCGCGCCTGCGTCGCGGCCCTGAAGGCCATCCCGGACGTCAACGCCGAGATCGACGGCCAGGACCTGATCTACAAGAACCACTACGACATCGGCGTCGCCGTCGGCACCGAGAAGGGCCTGGTGGTTCCGGTCGTCCGTGACGCCGACACGATGTCGCTCGCCGGCATCGAGAAGGCGATCGGCGCCCTCGGCAAGAAGGCTCGCGACGGCCAGCTGGCCATCGAGGACATGCAGGGCGGCACCTTCACCATCTCCAACGGCGGGGTCTACGGCTCGCTGATGTCGACGCCGATCCTCAACGCCCCGCAGTCGGGCATCCTGGGCATGCACAAGATCCAGGAGCGGCCGATGGTGGTGAACGGCCAGATCGTCATCCGCCCGATGATGTACTTGGCGCTCTCTTACGATCACCGCGTCGTCGACGGCCAGGGCGCCGTGACCTTCCTGGTCAAGGTCAAGGAAGCCATCGAGGACCCGCAGCGACTGCTGCTGGACGTCTAGCCCTGTACCCGGCATGCTGAGCGGCATGTCGGGCCCTCTCAAGATCACCGATCATCGCCGCCCGATCGTCGAGCCGGGCGGGTTCACCTGGCCGTGGTCGCAGGGCGGGACGGATCTGAACATCGGCCAGTCGGCAATGACGCCCGGCGTCAGCTTCCGCGCGCCCACCGTCGAGATCGGGCCAGAGAAGAAGGAACGGCGGCCGCGCCTGAAACGCGCGCCGGCCAACGTGGCGACCGCGCAGCCCGGCATCCTCAACGGCCTGGCCCCGCCGGTCATCGGCCTGCTGGCCATCTTTCACGCCTCGCCGCACCTCAGTGGCTTCATGGGCCTCGACGACCTGATCTTCGACCTGGCCGGCAGCCTGCCATTTGGCGACCTCCTGGCCCCCGCGGCCCGCGCCTGGGGCTTCGAGCCCTTCTGGGTCTGGGCCATCGCCCTGGGCCTGCGCTTCCTGGCCGTGAACGCCGCCAAGAAGTCGGCCATGGGCGCCCTCAGCCTGGCCCTGGCCGCCTTCCTGCTCGACGCCGGGGCCTGGATCGTCATGGGGGCGGGCGGCGAGGGTCAGGGGCCGCTGGCCACCCTGCTGCTGGTCGAGGGGGCGGTGCTGCTGGTCCCGCTTCTGCTTCTCTGGCTGTTCGACCGCCAGCGCCGGCGGCAGGAGGTCTAGACCCGTCGCGCGTTAACTTATGTCGTTGATTAGACATAAGAGTTTCATGGAACCGACCGGCCGCCCGGCCATTCTGGAAAAGGCCGCGTGCGAGCGGCCAAAAGTCGGGACCGCGTCATGTCGACCATCGAACCTCCGCCTCCCGGGCCGCCGAAGGCTGGCCAGGAAATCGACTTCCGGGAACAGCTGCTCGACCTGATCCCGGCCATGCGGGCCTTCGCCCGCTCGCTTTGCCGCGACCGCGACGAGGCCGACGACCTGGCCCAGGACGCCCTCTACCGCGCCCTGCAGAGCTGGCGCACCTTCAAGCCCGACACCAACCTCAAGGCCTGGGTGTTCACCATCCTGCGCAATCGCTTCTACAGCACCCGCCGCGCCGCCGGCCGCGAGACGGCGCTCGATCCAGAGGTCGCCGAACGCAACCTGACCTTCACCGACAGTCCCGAAGCCCGCTTCGAGCTGGACGTCGTGCGGCGCGGCCTGGTCCGCCTGCCCGATGAGCAGCGCGAGGCGATCATGCTGATCTGCGCCGCCGGCCTGACCTATGACGCGGCCGCCGAGGTGGCCGGCGTGCCCATCGGCACCATCAAGAGCCGCCTCAGCCGGGGACGCGCCAGCCTGCTGGCCCTGGTCGAGAGCGGCAAGGTGGCCGCCGACGGCCAGGCCCCTTCGCGGGCCTTCGCGGCCATCATCGGCGAGGCGGCCCGGCTGGCCGACGGCGAGGGCTCGGTCAGTCGCCGTCCCGGCGAAGCATGAACAACGCGTGGGCGACCCCGGCGCATTCGCAGGCCACCTTGCGCAGGCCCGGCAGGTCGAGGATTTCCATATTGCCCCGGCTGTAGCGGATCAGGCCGCGGTCCTTGAGGGCCGAGGCCATGGCGCTGATCGTCGTGCGCTGCACCCCGGTCATCACCGCCAGATAGTCCTGGGTCAGCGAGAAGGCCCGCGTGCCGGTGCGGTCGGCGGTCATCAGCAGCCAGCGGGCCAGCCGCTGCTCGGCGCTGTGCAGAACGTTGCAGGCGACGAATTGCTGGGTCTGGGCGGCGTCGGCGAGGGCGTGGCGGAACAGCAGGCGGGCGAAGCCGGGGCTCTGCTCCAGCCGGGTCCGGAAGGCGGCGGCCGGCAGGCGGAAGGCGCTGCCCGGAATCTGGGCGAACACCCGGTGGTAGGAGGCCGCGTCGCTGGCCGCGTCCAGCAGGCCGGCCCCGCCCTCGCGGCCGATGGTGTTGCTCTCGATGAAGCGGCCATCTTGCATGACGGTGACCACCGACAGCACGGCCGAACTGGGGAAGTAGACGTGAGAGACCGCGCCGCCGTCGGGAAACACCACCTCGCCACGCTGCAACGACACTTCACTGAGCATCGGCGCAAGGGTTTCCATGTCGGCATTTGCGATGGCCGACAAAAGAAAGTTTCGAAATTCCAACTGTGACCCCGCCGATGCAGGGCTTTTTCTAAACTCGCCTTGACGGCGCGTCCCGCAAATTCTGCTCTATGTTTTGAAAACTACATATGATTACTTCAAACGACACAAATTGTCAAATTGTAATATCCTATGTCGGAAAGACGAATTATGATGACCCCGTCGGGATTACTGAGCGGAGGTCCAGGCATGAATACCAAACCCTCGGCCACGGCCCTGCCGGCCTTCGACACCCCGCCGCACGTCGAACTGATCGCCGGCGAGGTGGTGGTGCTCGGGCCCGGCTCGACCGGCTTTTCGATGACGCCGGCCGCGGCCCGCGAATTCCACGACGCCCTGGGCGCCTCCCTGTCCGGCCTGCCTGACCCTCGCGGGTGAACTCCGTTCCGGGTGACCTGGGCCTCCAGCTGGTGCATGCTGACCTGACAGGGGCGCTGTGGGGGCGGCATGGACGAGCGACACAACGATCCGATCATCAGCGGGCCGGAGCCGTCGGGCCCGGCCGTCTGGTGGCGAAACCTGGTCTCGGCCTTCAGGGCCATGCGGGCCAGGCCCAACCCGCCCGCCGCGGGGAAGCCGCGCGCGCCGAAGGCCAGGACGGCGTCCCCGGCCGATGCGGCCGCCTCGGCCGCCGAGACCAAGGCCTGGCGGGCCGTGCATGGCCCGCCCTTCGTCTGGCTGGCGCCGGTGTTCCTGGCCTTCGCCGCCCTCTACGCCTTTCCTCAGCTGGCCGAGGCGCTGCAGCCCCAGAACCCGCGCAGCCTGATCAAGGCGCTCGTCGTCCTGGGGCCGGGCTTCGCCGCGCCGGTCGAGCCGATGCTGGCCGGGTGGCTGTGGGCGCCCCTGTGGGTGACGCTGCTGGCCCTGGCGCTGCGCCTGCGGGCGGTCTGGGTGAGCCACCTGGCCATTCTCGACGCGGTCGGCTGGTCGATGGCGGCCCTGGTCGTCGAGGGCGGCGCCTGGCTGCTGGTCGGCCGCAAGGCGCTGTCCGCCTGGAGCCCGGCCGAACGCGATGGCGTCTGGCAGCTGATGGTCGGGGAGATCATCTTCCTGTTCCTGACCGCCGTCCTGTTCGCTCCGGCCAGCCGCCAGCGCATCCGCTTCGAGCAGTCGTGAGATGAGCAGGGACGCCCCGGACGATCCCGACCTCGCCGACCACGATCCGCAGCCGGCCGAGGCGCCTCCCCACCGATCGACCTGGAGGCTCTGGATCATCGGGCCGGTGGTGCTGGCCTTCGCCCTGTTCCATGTCGCGCCGCACCTGGCCGACCTGGCCGGCGAGCCCCGCGCCGTGCTGGCCAGGCTGACCGCGCCCCTGCCCTGGGGCGCGACCCTGCGCGACGCCGCCGGAGGCTGGCTGTGGGAGCCGGCCTGGGTGTGGCTGGGGGCGATGGCGCTGCGCCTGCGCACCCTGCAGCGGATGTTCCGCGACCCGCCCGGCGCGGCGGCGATGGCCCTGATCGCCGTCGTCTTCGAGGCCGGCTTCTGGATCTTCATGGGCCTGAAGAAGACCAGTGCCTACAGCCCGGCCGAGGCCTCGGCCCTGATCCTGATGCTGAAGATCGAAGGCGCGGCCATGCTGGCCCTGCTCTGTCTGTTCCTGCCCCTGCGCCGCTGGAAGCTCGGCGAGGCCGACGCCCACCGGAACCGAGGCTGACCCAGGCGCATCCATGACCCTGTCCATCCTCGCCCGCTTTCACACCCAATCGGACGCCCAGGTCGCCGCCTCGGCCCTGCGCTCGGCCGGCTTGTCGCCGGTGGTGTTCGACGAGCACTACGGCGGCATCGACTGGGTCGCCCAGTCGGCGCTTGGCGGTTACCGCGTCATGCTCCCGACCGGTGAACTGGCTGACGGCCGGGCCATCCTGGCCATCGCCGCGGAGGCCGGGCCCGACCCCGAAGCCGAGCCGCCGGTGACCGGATCGATCCCGGCCGCCGCCATGACCCTGGCCGTCGGTCTGGTCACGGGGTTCGAGGGTGGCTGGCTGGTCACCGGCATCCGCAAGCGCCAGTGGCCCGACCCCGCCGCCTGGTTCGCCGGCGTGGTGCTGGCGGTAAGCCTTTTCCTGATCCTCGGCCTGATCTGGGCCATGGTCTGGAATCTGTTTATCAACCCGCCATGACACCCCAGGATCAGCTGGCCATCCTGGCCGTCGTCGCCCGGCTGCTCGGCGGCTGGTACGTCTTCGCCGGGGCGGTGGCGCTCAACGCCTGGCGGATGAACGTCTTCGTCGACAAGGCGCTCGAAACCCTGACGCAAAAGCCGACCGACCGCGTCGAGCAGCTGCGCGGCTGGACCATCTTCGGGGTCGGGGCCCTGACCCTGATGTCCGGGATATTCCTGATCCTGCTCAGCCCCCTGGCGCCGCCCGCCTTCATGGCCTGCTGCGCGCTGCAGGGGGCCTATTTCGCCTGGGCCCGCAAGGCGCTGCCGCCCAAGGACGAGGCCGGCCGGCGTGGCCGGCGCGCCTCGACCAATGCCTTCCTCTTCTACATGGCGGCCAGCGCATTCGTGCTGGGTTGCAATCTGGTCGGTTTGTTCCGCTGAATTCGGTGGTTGGGCCTCGCAACCGGGGCCGCGATTTGCCATATGCAGCGCACAATTTTCCACGCGAAGGATTTGCGGCCCATGGCCCAGTACGACGTCGTCATCATCGGGGGCGGCCCCGGCGGCTACAACGCGGCGATCCGCGCCGGACAGCTGGGCCTCAAGGTCGCCTGCGTCGAAGGCCGTGGCAAGCTGGGCGGCACCTGCCTGAACGTCGGCTGCATGCCGTCCAAGGCCCTGCTGCACGCCTCCGAGATGTACGAGCTGGCCGGCAAGGACTTCGCCAAGCTGGGCATCGACGTGACGCCCAAGCTGAACCTGACCCAGATGATGGCCCAGAAGGCCGAGAGCGTCGAAGCCCTGACCAAGGGCATCGAGTTCCTCTTCAAGAAGAACAAGGCCGACTATGTGAAGGGCTGGGGCCGTATCGCCGGTCCGGGCAAGGTGGCGGTCAAGGCCGAGGACGGGACCGAGACCATCCTCGAAACCAAACACATCGTCATCGCCACGGGCTCGGAGCCGACCCCGCTGAACGGCGTCGAGATCGACCAGACGCGGATCGTCGATTCGACCGGCGCCCTGTCGCTGCCGGAGGTGCCGAAGTCCCTGGTGGTCATCGGGGCCGGCATCATCGGCCTGGAGCTGGGCTCGGTCTGGCGCCGCCTGGGGGCCGAGGTCACCGTCGTCGAGTATCTGCCGCGCATCACCCCCGGCGTCGACGAAGAGACGGCCAAGACCTTCCAGCGCTCGCTGACCAAGCAGGGCATGACCTTCAAGCTGTCGACCAAGGTCACCGCCGCCAAGGTCGGCAAGAAGGACGTCGAGCTGACCCTCGAGCCGGCGGCCGGCGGCGACGCCGAAACCATCAAGGCCGACTACGTGCTGCTGGCCATCGGCCGCCGTCCGTACACGGAGGGCCTGGGGCTGGAGACCGTCGGCATCACCCCCGACAAGCGCGGCGTCATCGAGACCGACCATTTCAAGACCTCGGCGCCCGGCGTCTGGGCCATCGGCGACTGCATCCACGGCCCGATGCTGGCCCACAAGGCCGAGGAGGACGCCGTCGCCTGTATCGAGCTGATCGCCGGCAAGGCGGGGCATGTCGACTACAACCTGGTGCCGGGCGTCATCTACACCTATCCGGAGGTGGCCTGGGTCGGGAAGACCGAGGATGCGCTGAAGGCCGAGGGCGTCGCCTACAAGGTCGGCAAGTTCCCCTTCACGGCCAACAGCCGGGCCAAGATCAACCACGAGACCGAAGGCTTCGCCAAGGTCCTGGCCGATGCCAAGACCGACCGGATTCTGGGGGTGCACATCATCGGCCCGGCGGCCGGCGAGATGATCGGCGAATACTGCGTGGCCATGGCTTTCGCCGCCGCATCCGAAGACGTCGCCCGCACCTGCCACCCCCACCCCACCCGCTCCGAAGCCGGCCGTCAGGCGGCGATGGGCGTCGAGGGCTGGACGATGCAGGCCTGATCTTCCACCTTCCCTGGAAAGCAGGGAGGACGGACATGGCCGACGAGATCAAATGGCGCGATCCGGAGATCGGCGCGGTGCGGGCCTTCTACGCCTCGCTGCAGCCGCCGGAGGGCGCGCCCAAGCCGACCTGGGCCGAGCGCCGCATCGCCATGGACGGCTTCGGCGACCTGGGAACCCTGCCTGAGGGGACCCTGGTCGTGCCCGTCGACATCGGCGGCATGGCGGCCGAGGGCCTGGTGCCCCAGGGCTATGACGAGAGCCGCCAGATCCTCTACCTGCACGGCGGCGGCTATTGCGTCGGCAGCCCGACGAGCCATCGTCCGACCGCCGCCCGACTGGCCGCCGAGGCCGGTTGCCCGATTCTCGTGCCCGACTACCGCATGGGGCCGGAGAACCCGTTTCCCGCCGCCGTCGAGGACGGGGTCAAGGCCTGGCGCCACCTGCTCGACGCCGGCCTCGATCCGGGCCGCATGGTCATCGCCGGCGACAGCGCCGGTGGCGGTCTGACCCTGGCCACGGCCCTGGCCCTGCGCGACGCCGGCCTGCCGCAGCCGGCCGGGCTGTTCTGCATCAGCCCCTGGGCCAACCTGGCCCAGGTCGGCGCCGCCTACGACCGGGTGCAACACCTCGACCCGATGATCAGCATTCCCCGCCTCGACGAGTTCGCCGCCGCCTACCTGAACGGGGCCGACCCGGCCCATCCTCACGCCTCGCCGGCGCTGGGCGATTTCGCCGGCATCGCGCCGATCCTGATCCATGTCAGCGGCGCCGAGGTCCTGCTGAGCGACAGCATCGCCGTCGCCGAGGCCGCCGGCATGGCCGGGGTTCCGGTGCGGCTGGAGATCTGGCCGGAGATGCTGCACGTCTGGCACGCCTGGTCCGGCCAACTGACGGCCGCCCGCAAGGCGCTGGAGGGCGCGGGAGCGTGGATCCGGGAAGTGACCTCTCCATAAGCTGTCATCCCCCGGCGGCCGCAGGCCGACCGGGGGACCCAAGACGGCTCCGGAAAGACTCCTGGCAATTTTCACGTGGACAGCTGGGTCCCCCGGTCCGCTTCGCGGCCGGAGGATGACAGAAGAGGGTGGAATTACTTGCTCGGCGCCGCCATCGGCGTCCCCGCCTTGAAGCTCGCCTTCACCCCCTCATGCAGGGCCGGCGGCAGGGGGATCATGCCGCGTTCCTGCAGGTAGCCGCCGCGCCCCGAGGCGGCATCGGAGGTGTATTCCTTGACGAAGGCCCGCAGGCCCGGGGTCAGGTCGAGGCGCGATTTCTTGACGTAGATGTAGAGCGAGCGGCTGAGCGGATACTTGCCCGAGGCGATGGTCTCGAAGCTGGGCCGCACGCCGTCGATCGAGGCCACCTTCACCTTGTCCATGTTCTCTTCGTAGAAGAAATAGCCGAACACCCCGGCCGAGCCGGGGGTGCGGGTCAGGGTCTGGACGATGGCGTTGTCGTTCTCGCCGGCGTCGATCCAGCGGTCGGCGCGCAGGGGATCGACCTTGGCCTTGAAGGCCTTCTCGTCGTCCTTCTTCATGCCCTTCAAAAGCTCGAAGCGCTGGGCCCCGTGCTCGATGCCCAGTTCCAGGAAGGCGTCGCGGGTGCCGCTGGTCGGCGGCGGGCCGTAGACCAGGATCTTGCTGGGCGGCAGGCCGGCCCCGATCTGGCTCCAGTTCAGGTAGGGGTTCTTCTCGAACCGCCCCTGGCGCAACACGTCCGCCGACAGGGCCAGGAACAGGTGCTCCAGCTTGAGATTGAAGTCGGGGGCCCGCTTGTCCATGGCCAGGACGATGCCGTCGTAGCCGACCTTGATCTCCAGGATGTCGGTCACCCCATTCTTCTGACAGGCCTCGTATTCCGACTTCTTCATCGGCCGGCTGGCATTGGCGATGTCGGGGAAGGCGTCCCCGGCCCCGCCGCAGAACAGCTTGATGCCGCCGCCGGTGCCCAGGCTCTCGACCTTGGGGGTGCGCGAGCCGGTCTTGCGGGCATAGGTCTCGGCCACCCGCGTCGTATAGGGGAAGACCGTCGAGGAACCCGCGGCCCAGACATAGTCGCGGGCCGCCCAGGCGGTCCCCGCCGAAGCGACGGCGATCAGGGCAATGGCGGAGGCGAGCAGGCGCTTCATCAGGACGGTCCCCTTGGTCGGAACCGTCCTTACGAAGCTTGTGCGACAGTCCGACGACAGACGGCGAAATTCATCCGTGGTCAGAGCAGGCGGCCGCGGATCGCCTGGCTGATCAGGTCGATGGTCGACACCGCCACGATGATGATGATGACGATGGCCGAGGTCTTGCCGAACTCGAAGCCGTTGATGCTGTCGAACAGCACCTGGCCGATGCCGCCGGCCCCGATCAGGCTGAGCACCGTGGCCGCCCGTGAGTTGGATTCGAAACGGTACAGCGCATAGCTGGTCCACAGCGGCGCGACCTGCGGGATGACCCCCCACATGATCTCGTGCAGCGGCAGGGCGCCGGTGGCGCGGACACCCTCGACCGGACCGCGCTCGATCGATTCCACCGCCTCGGAGAACAGCTTGCCCAGCACGCCGCCGGTGTTGACCGCCAGGGCCATGACGCCGGCGAACGGGCCGAGGCTGACGGCGACGACGAACAGGGCGCCGACGACCAGGTCGGGGATCGAGCGTTGGATGTCGAGGATGCGGCGGACCGGCTGCTGGATCCACACCGGGGTGATGTTCTTGGCCCCGGCCAGGCCAAGCGGCACGGCGATGATGATGGCGATGAAGGTGCCCCACAGGGCCATCTGAATGGTCAGCCACATCGCCTCGACGTAGCTCTGCCACTTGGTGAAGTCGGGCTGCAGGAACTGGCCGCCGTACTGGGCCATCCGGTTGTTCGACGAGAACAGGTCGGCGAAGCGGAAGATCTCAGCCTGCTTGAAGCTGTAGATCAACAGCACGGCCAGGCCGCCCCAGATCAGCAGGTCGAGCAGGGTGTTGACGAGGCTGCGACGCGGCGGCGGCGGAATGACGTCAGGCGTGGACATGAGCGATCCCTAGCGCGCCGGCGGGGCTTTGGCCGCCACGGCGGCCTCTTCGGCCGTCAGCTTGTCGAAATTGGCCTGGGCGGCGTCGATCTTGGCCTTGTCGCCGGTCTTCTTGGCTTCATAGAGCTGCTCGTTGGCCTCCATCACCTGCACCTTCAGGAGGTGGGTGTTGTCGGCCGGCTTGAAGCCGCCCATCGACAGCGGCTTCATCAGCTCGCGCTGGCGCGCGGCTTCCGGCGTGTCGCCCTGGCCGTAGGTCAGGAAGAACTGGCGCAGCTTCTCCTTGACCGCCGGGTCGAGGTCCTTGCGCCAGACGATCGGGTCTTCCGGCAGGCGCGGCGAATTCCACAGGACGCGGATCTGCTCCCACTGATGCTGGCCCTTGGTCTTGTTCAGGGCGATCGAGGTGGAGTTGTTGGTCGCCGCGTCGAGGGTGCCGTTGGCCACGGCGATCAGGTTGGTCGCATGGTTGGCGGACTTCACCGTCTTGAAGCAGGTGTCCGGATCAACGCCGCGCGGCGAGAACAGATAGGTCTTGGGCGCCAGGGTGCCGGAGGTCGACTTCACGTCGCCCATGCCGAAGTTCAGCGTCTTGTCGCACTTCAGCAGCTGGTCGACCGTCTTGATCGGGCTGTCCTTGGGCACGATGATCACCGAGGTGTAGCCGTCGGTGTCACTGTCGTCGAAGGTGCGGGCGAAGACCTCGCCGTTCGAGCGGCGCACCGCCTCCAGGCCCGACTGATTGGAGAACCAGCCGAAGTCGGTCTTCTTGGCGCCCATGGCCTCGACCAGCAGCGAGTAGTTGTTCAGGAAGTAGGGTTTCACCTTCAGGCCGGTGGATTTCTCCATGTCGGCGAGGATCGGCTTCCAGTCGTCCTGCATGTTCTGCGCGGAATCGGTCGACAGGATGGAGAAGATCACCTCCTGGCGGGTGTCCTTGGGCTTGCTGTCGCAGGCGGTCAGGGCGAGAGCGGCGAGAAGGGTCCCGGCAAGCAGGCGGCGGCTGATCATTGGGGCGCTCCTTCCCAGAAGACGTCTTCGAATTCCGGGCCGTAGATGTCGATGAGTTTGGCGCGGTCCAGCCCGGAGGAGGGACCGTCGTAGACCTTGTTGCCGGCCTTGAGGGCGACGACGCGGTCGCAGTAGCGCAGGGCGTAATCGACCTGGTGCAGGGTGACGACGACCGTCAGCCCGTCCTTCTGGTTCAGCTCGCGCAGGATTTCCATGACCCGACGGGCCGAAACCGGGTCCAGCGAGGCGACCGGCTCGTCGGCGAGAATGATCTTGGCCTTCTGGACCACGGCGCGGGCGATGGCCCCGCGCTGCTGCTGGCCGCCCGACAGGGTGTTGGCCCGCTGGGCGGCGTAGTCGGAAACCCCCACCCGGTGCAGGGCCTGCATGGCCGCCGTCTTGGTCTCGGCCGGCCAGCGGCCGAGCATGCCGCGCCAGAAGCCGATCCGGCCCAGCGAGCCCAGCGCCACGTTGGTGAACAGGCTGAGGCGGCCGACCAGGTTGAAGCTCTGGGCGATGAAGCCGATGCGGATGCGGGCCTTGCGGATCTTGTCGGTCAGCCGGCCCTTGGCCTGGACGGCGTCGCCGAAGGCGCTGATCACGCCCGGGCCGTCGTCGATGGTCTGCAGCCCGCTGATCGAGCGCAGCAGGGTGGACTTGCCAGACCCCGAGGGCCCGATCAGGGCGACCATCTCGCCCTTGTTCACGTCCAGCGACACGCCGTCGAGGGCGCGGCGCTTACCGAAGGTCTTGGAGACTCCCCGGACCTGGAGAACGGCGTCTTGCGTCATGTGTCTCTTCTGGGCGCGGCCGGGCCGAGCGGGGGAAAATTACCCCAGAGGGTTACGCTATCTGGCAGGCTTTCCGCAACCGTGTGGGCTCTCAGGGGCGAACTGCGTCATTCCGCGCGGGCCTCTGCCCGATCCGCTGGCGGCGGGGGGTATAAAAACCACTTTACAGGGGGGTCCGATTGCCCCATATGCCCCCGCTCCGGCGGACCCCGTTGTCCTCATCGCTGCTAACGCCGGCCTGGGTTTAACTGCTAACAGGGGTCTACGTGAATTGCACACGTACCATACTCCCCTGGACCTGGTCCGCGAGCGGTCTCCGGAACATCCTGTCGCACTCGTGCGACGCGATGCCGTAGCTGCAGCAGCGCGCTGGTTCCAGACGAAGTTCAAGGGTGACGTCCTCTACGCTGTGAAGGCAAACCCTTCGCCGTGGGTGATCGAGACCCTCGTCCAGAATGGTGTGACCCGGTTCGACGTCGCGTCGCTGCCGGAGATCGCGCTCGTCGCCGAGTACGCTCCCGGCGCCCAGATGGCCTTCATGCATCCCGTGAAGAGCCGCCGGGCGATCAGCCAGGCCTACTTCGACTACGGCGTCCGCACCTTCGCGCTCGACACCCATGAAGAGCTGGCCAAGATCATCGACGCCACCGGCGGGGCGCGCGACCTGAACCTCATCGTCCGCATGGCGGTCGACGCGGAAGGCGCCAACTTCAGCCTGTCGGGCAAGTTCGGGGTCAACAGCTTCGAAGCCCCCGGCCTGCTGCTGGCCGCCCGCCAGGCGACCACCGAGCTGATGGGCGTGTCGTTCCACGTCGGCAGCCAGTGCATGCGTCCGACCGCCTACCAGGCGGCCATGGCCCAGATCAGCCGCAGCCTGATCCGCGCCGGCGTCTTCGCCGATGTGGTCGATGTCGGCGGCGGCTTCCCCTCGATCTACCCGGGCATGATCCCGCCGGACATGGACGACTATTTCGCGGCCATCGAACGCGGCTTCAACGAGATGCCGGTGTCGGAGACGACCGAGCTGTGGTGCGAACCCGGCCGGGCCCTGGTCGCCGAATCGACCTCGCTGCTGACCCGCGTCGAGCTCCGCAAGGGCGAGGCGCTGTACCTCAACGACGGCAGCTACGGCTCGCTGTTCGACGCGGCGCACGTCAAATGGCCCTTTCCGGTCAAGCTGTACCGGGGCGAGGGCGAGAACGCCCGTGAAGTGGAAGGCGACCTCAAGCCCTTTCGTTTCTACGGCCCGACCTGCGACTCCCTGGACCATATGCCCGGCCCCTTCTACCTGCCGGCCGACATCCAGGAAGGCGACTTCATCGAGATCGGCATGCTCGGCGCCTATGGCGTCGCCATGACCACCCGCTTCAACGGTTTCGGCGAGACCGAGATGGTTGAAGTGACCGACGCCCCGATGGCTTCGATGTTCGGTCTGGCCCGTCGCTCGATCCCGGCCCCCAAGCCGGCCAGCAACGTCGTCAGGCTGTCACGCCCCAAGGGCAGGAAACGTCGGCGCAAGTAGGCCGTTCAGTACCCAATCAATCTGCCGCAGGCCCGTCGCTCCGTCCGGGCCTGCGGATGCTTTTGTCGACGGGCGCTCAAAACCAAAGGGAAACCTGAAGCGATGAACGCTCCTGTTCCGAACACCAAGGCCCAGCTGCTGGGCTCCACCGTCGAACACGTCGACATGACCAGCTTCGACGCCCGGCCGATCATCGACGCCATGCGCAAGATGAGCTTCTCGAGCCGCGACACCGCCCGCGCCGCCGACATCTTCTCGATGGCCATCGAGGACCCCGAGTGCAGCCCGTGGCTGATCCTGGCCGGCTCGACCTCGGCCGGCGGCTGCATGCATGTCTACCGCGACATGGTGAAGTTCGGCATGGTCGACGCCATCGTCGCCACCGGCGCCTCGATCATCGACATGGATTTCTTCGAGGCCCTCGGCTTCAAGCACTACCAGGCCGCCGGCCCGGTCGACGACAACGTGCTGCGCGAGAACTACATCGACCGCATCTACGACACCTACATCGACGAGGAAGAGCTCCAGGCCTGCGACCACACCATCCTGGAGATCGCCAACCGCCTGGAGCCGCGCGGCTATTCCAGCCGTGAGTTCATCTGGGAAATCGGCAAGTGGCTGAGCGAAGGCAACGCCAAGAAGCCCGGCAGCCTGATCCAGACGGCCTACGAAGAGGGCGTGCCGATCTTCTGTCCGGCCTTCGTCGACAGCTCGGCCGGGTTCGGCCTGGTCAAGCACCAGAAGGAGCGGATGGCCGCCAAGCAGCCCTACCTGATGCTCGACGCCATCGCCGACTTCCGCGAACTGACCGACATCAAGATCGCCGCCGGCACCACCGGCCTGTTCATGGTCGGCGGCGGCGTGCCCAAGAACTTCGCCCAGGACACCGTGGTCTGCGCCGAAATCCTCGGCGTCGAGGCGGACATGCACAAGTATGCGGTGCAGATCACCGTCGCCGATGTGCGGGACGGCGCCTGCTCGTCCTCGACCCTGAAAGAGGCCGCCAGCTGGGGCAAGGTGGACACCACCTTCGAACAGATGGTCTTCGCCGAGGCCACCACGGTGGTGCCGCTGATCGGTTCGGACGCCTACCACCGGGGCGCCTGGAAGAGCCGGGTCAAGCGCCGCTGGGCCAAGCTGTTCCAATAGCCACACCAATCGCCGCCGCTTCGGGAACCCCCGGAGCGGCGGTTGCTTATGGCATCGGGGGACGTTTAAGTCGGCCCTGATTGCCGCCGGAGCCATTTATCCATGATCCGCTTCTCGCTCGTCGCCGCCTCGGCGGTGCTTCTGCTGGCCGCCTGCGGCAAGGCCGAAGAGTCCGAGACGCCGACCCCGGCCGAACCCGCGGCCAAGGCGGAAGCCTCCGCCACCCCGACCGGCCCGCTGGGCCCAGACCAGACCGTCACCGCCGATGGCGCCACCGTCTCGGTCGGCGAGGCCGCCTCCAAGGTCGCCACCCCGACCTATGCGCCGCTCTATCCAGGCGCGGTGGTGTCGACCAGCGTGGTCGGTGAGAGCGGCGTCGGCAAGGGCGGCAGCGTCGTCTACCGGGTGGACGCCAGTCCGGCGGCAGTGATCGGCTTCTACGAGGACAAGGTGAAGGCCGCCGGCAAGCCGGTGACCATGAACGCCGAGATGGGCGCCAACGTCCGCATGCTGACCGCCGGCGACAGCGGCGACGGCCAGGGCGCGGTGCAGGTCATCGCCAGCCCGGCCGGCGAGGGGACCGAGGTGCAGCTGACCTGGTCCGATGACGACGAGGCGACCCCGTCCGCGCCGGCGCTGCCGCCCACGCCGCGGGTCGGCGACAATCTGGGCAAGAAGCGCGGCGGCGGCTGATCCCCCTTCGCTTGCCCTTTGGCCATGGCATGGCTACCTGAAGGCCATGTCCTGCGGCCACGACCACCACAGCCACGGCCTGAGCGGCGGCGCCCTGGGCGCTGAGCTGAGCGCCGCTGACGCCCGCTGCGCCCAGGCCGGCCAGAAGCTCACCCCCCCGCGCCGCCGGGTGCTGGAGCTGCTGCTGGAGGCCGGCCAGCCGGTGAAGGCCTATGACCTGATCGCCGGCTTCGCCGAGGGCGCCCCGGCCAAACCGCCGACCGTCTACCGGGCCCTGGAGTTCCTGTCGAAACAGGGCTTCGCCCACCGCATCGAGAGCCTCAACGCCTATGTCGCCTGCCGTCACTCGGCCAGCGAGGGGGCCGACAACCACGCCGCCGCCTTCCTGATCTGCGACTGCTGCGGCGCCACCCGCGAGATCGACCCGGCCGTGCTGGACAGCATCCAGGCCGCCGCTGGCGCCCGCGACTTCACCGTCCAGGCCGTGACCATCGAGGCCCACGGCCTCTGCGGCGACTGCAGGGTCTGATGGCGGCGGAGGGGGTCGAGATCTGGCGCGGCGGCGTCAACACCTGGGAATGCGACGAGATGGGGCACATGAATGTGCGCTTCTACGTCGCCAAGGCCGTCGAGGGCCTGACCGCCCTGGCAGCCCTGATCGGCATGGAAGGCGCCTTCCGGGCCGAGGCTGCGTCGACCCTGCTGGTCCGCGAGCAGCACATCCGCTTCCTTAAGGAAGCCCATGCCGGCGCCGCCCTGCACATGGTCGGCGGGGTGGTGGAGATGGGCGACAGCGAGGCCCGCCTCCTGCAGCTCCTGATCCATTCGAACAGCGGCGAGATCGCCGCCAGCTTCCAGACCGTCGTCACCCACGCCACCGCCCGCGACGGCGCGGCCTTCCCCTGGTCCGACCGCAGCCGCGCCCTGGCCGCCGCCCTGACGGTGGCCGTGCCAGAGAAGGCGCGGGCCCGCAGCCTGCCGCTGGACCCTGTGGAGACCATCGCCAGCCTGGCCAAGGCCGACGAACTGGACCTGCTGCGCATCGGGCTTGGGGCCATCTCGCCGCAGGACTGCGACGTCTTCGGCCGCATGCGGCCCGAGCTGTTCATCGGCCGGGTCTCCGACGGCATCGGCGGCCTGGTCGGGCCCCTGCGGGCCATCGTCGCCGGCCATGCGCCAAGCACGCCGGCCCGCACCGGCGGCGCCGTGCTGGAGTACCGCCTGGTCCAGCTCGACTGGCCCCGGGCCGGTGAGCGCTTCGAACTGCGCTCCGGCCTGGTCGGCGCCGACGCCCGCACCATGCGCGTTGTCCACTGGATGCTCGACCCGGAGACCGGCAAGGTCTGGGGCACCAGCGAGGCGGTGGCCATCACCTTCGACCTCGACGCCCGCAAGGCGGTGCCGATCGAGGACGCGGCGCGGGACGAGCTGCTGAAATCGGCGAAGATTGGGCTGGGGCTGTAGCAGGGGTCTGGTTGCCCGCCGCGCGGCTTCGGCGGAACAGTCCTCCACGCCACCCGGGCAACCTGTCCCCGACAGGCCGCCATGTCGGGGACAGGCACGCCGGGAAAGGTCCGCGCATGATCGTCGCCACCGGCGCGGCGGCGAGCCAGTCCCCGGCTAGCGCGCCAGCGCCTCCAGCAGCGCCGCCCGGGCCAGGTCGGGGACCTCCATCGGCAGGAAATGGCTGGTTCCCGGGATGGTCTCGACCGTGATCCGGCCCGTCGCCGTCAGCTCGCCGACCCGATCCATGATGTTGCAGGTCGAGCCCTCCTGCGCCCGCAGGATGCGGATCCCGCAGCGCGAGCCGAAGAAGGCCTCCCAGGGATTGTGGTGGTGGGCCGCGAAGTTGGCCGACTCCCAGTCCGGGGCGCAGGACAGCTTGAAGCCCCCCTCCCCGTTCGCAACCAGGCCGTCGGCCAGATAGTCGGCCAGCACCTCCGCCGGCCAGGTCTTGAACGCCCCGCGCCCGAGATAGGCGTCCATGGCCGTCTGGCGGCTGTCGAACTGGTTGCGCCGCCGGCGCGCGCCGGCCGCCAGCGGCGAGTTCCTGAACGCTTCCGGCGCCATCGATTGCGCCAGCCCCTCGGGCATCACCACCGGGTCGAGCAGCACCAGCCGCTGGACGAGATCAGGCCTCAGCCCCGCCGCCAGCAGCCCCGACGTGCCGCCCATCGAATGGCCGGCGACCAGGCGCGGCGGGGCGTCCAAGGCCTCGAGCAGGCCGATCAGGTCGTCGCGGTAGCCCAGCCACGAGCCGTGCCCGTCGCCGGGATCGGCTTCCAGTTCGCTTAAGCCATGGCCGCGCATGTCGATGGCCAGGACGCGGTGGCCGGCGTCGGCGACGGGGCTGAGCAGTTGGCGGTAGGTCAGGGCGTTGAAGCCGTTGGCGTGGCAGAAGACCAGGTCGACCGGGCGGTCCTGCGGCCCCATCTCGATGCCGGTCATGACCCCGTCGCCGGCCGGGCTGTGGATGGCGATCCGCCGGCGGCGGAAGTCGGGACCGGCGGGGGCGGGATCGGTGCTCATCCTTTCCCCATGACGGATGACCGCCGGGGAAAGCAAGAGAGGCTTGGTTTTCGCCGCGTCAGGGCGCCATGCTGGCGGCCAAACGGGAGACCCTGCCATGAACGCCCACGCCGCCGTCGATGTGACCACCACCGACTGGACCTGCTTCGCCGTCTCCCTCGAGGATGGGGTAGCCCACATCCAGCTGAAGCGGCCGGACGCCTACAACACCATGGTCCGGGAGTTCTGGAACGAGCTGCCGGTGATCGTGAAGGACATCAGCGACAACGCCCGGGCCCGCTGCATCGTGCTGAGCTCGACCGGCAAGCATTTCTGCGCCGGCATGGACCTGGCGGTGTTCGGCGGCGGCGGCAGCACGACGGGCGCCCGGCCGGCCGACAAGGAGAATGCCGGCGAGAGCTTCCGCTACCATGTGCACCACCTGCAGGACGTCATCTCCTGCCTGGACGAAGCGCGGATGCCGGTGATCGCGGCGATCCAGGGCGGCTGCGTCGGCGGGGCGGTCGACCTGACCTCGTCGGCGGATATTCGTTATTGCACGGCCGACGCCTTCTTCGTCATCCAGGAGATCAACATCGGCATGACCGCCGACGTCGGCACCTTCCCGCGCCTGTGCAAGCTGATCCCCGAGGGCTGGGTGCGCGAGCTGGCCTACACCGGCCGCCGCCTGCCGGCCGCCAAGGCGCAACAGATCGGCCTGGTCAACGAGGTGTTCGAGACCCACGACCAATGCGTCGAGCACGCCCTGGCCACCGCCCGCGAGATCGCGTCGAAGTCGCCGCTGGCCGTCGCCGGCTCCAAGGTGATGATCAACTACGCCCGCGACCACACCATCAAGGACGCCCTGGACTACATCGCCGTCTGGCAGACCGGCATGTTCAGCGGCCCGCACATGGCCGAGGCCTTCAAGGCCAAGGCCGAAAAGCGCGACGGCGACTTCCCCGACCTGATCCCACTGCGCAAGGGGATGTGAGCCTAGAACTCCCGCTCCGCCCCGGACAGGTCGGCGCCGGCCAGCTTGGCGCCGGTGAGGTCGGCTTCCAGCAGCCGGGCCCGCGGGGCCCGGGCGTCGCGCAGGTCGGCCTGGTGCAGGACGGCGCGGGTCAGGTTGGCGCGCAGGTAGCGGCCCTCGCCGATCAGCAGGGGGCCGAGGTTGGCGCCGCGCAGATCGGCGCGGTCCAGCCGGGCGTCCTGCAGCTTCACGCCGCGCAGGTCGGCGCAGCGCAGGTTGGCGCCGCGCAGGTCGGCGCCGGAAAGGTCGCAGCCCTGCAGCTCGACGCCCTCCAGGTCCATGCCGAAGAACACCGCGCCAGGGGCCTGCATGCCGGTCAGCACCCGCCGGCGCAGCTGGCGCATGCTTCGGAAGTCGACCCGGGAGACCTTGGCGGCGACGCCGGCGGCGCCGTGTGTGGCGCAGAACCGCTCATGGTCGGCCAGCACGTCGCCGAGCGGCAGATCGTCGATGTAGACGATCGGCGGCGGAGCGCGCAGCACGTCAGTGAGGTCGGCCCGCTCCATGTTGGCCGTCGAGGTGTCGACCCCGGCCAGCACCGCTCGCTTCATCGAGGCGCCCGAGAGATCGGCGTTGAACACCTCGGCGTCGGACAGGTCGGCCCCGTCGAGCAGGGCCTTGACCAGCCGCGCCCCTCCCAACTGGGCCCCCAGAAGAACGGCGTCGGTGAGGTCGGCCGAGCGCGACTCGTCGGAGAGCTGGGCCCCGTCGAGGGTGGCGCCGGACATCACCGCATAGCCCAGCTCCCCCGGGCGGGCGTCGTGGGTGAGGATGCGGAAGCCCAGGGCGTTGTCCTGCACGGCGATGCGGCCCTCGCGCAGGTCGGCCCCGGTCAGGTTGGCGTAGGAGAGGTTGGCGCCGCGCAGGCAGACGCCGCGCAGGTCGGCCTTGCTGAGGTTGGCGGTGCGCAGGTCGGCGTCGCGCAGGTCGGCCCCGAACAGCACGGCGCGGGACAGATCGCCGCCCATCAGGCTGGCCCCGTTCAGCCGCGCCCCGGTCAGCTCCGCCTCGGAGAGGTTGACCCCCTCCAGCATGGCGTTGCTGAGGTCGGCATGCGCCAGGTTGGCCCGCTTGCCGCCCGGCCGGCCGGTGAGGAATCGCTGATGCGCGTCCAGCGTCTGCTTGAGGCTGGCGTGTTCGAGCGCACGGAGCAGGTTGGGGGCGGCCGACATCGAACAGCGATATTTGGTCGCAGGCCCTTAAGGAAGGGTGAGACCCCAGCTAAAATCCTCGTTTTTAGTCACGTCTCTTAGCGCCCGTCCGGGCGGCGGAACCGCACACACTTCCGCCTGACGGGCGCGCCTCAGAACCAGCCTTTGCGCTTGAACCACAGCATCGGCAGCACGATGGCCACGACCATCAGCCCCAGGGCCAGCGGCTCGCCCCAGGGCAGGTCGAACTCGGCCATATGCTTGAAGTTCATGCCGAAATAGCTGGCCACCAGGGTCGGCGGCAGGAAGATCACGGCGGCAATCGAGAAGAATTTGATGATTCCGTTCTGCTCGATGTTGATCATGCCCAGGGTGGCGTCGAGCAGGAAGGTGATGTCGCCCGACAGGTGGCCGGCGTGGTCGGTCAGGCTGGCCACGTCCCGCTGCAGCGACTTGATGCGCACCGTGTCGTCCTGGCCCTCGGCGATGGACGGCGACAGGTTGGCGTAGACCAGCAGGCGCGACAGGCTGATCAGGCTGTTGCGGACCTTGGCGGTGATGCCGCGCCAGCGGCCCAGCTTGCCGAGGATGATCTCGAAACGGGCCGTGCGGCGGGGCCGCTCGAAGATGTGGTTGGAGAGGTTCTCGACCTGCTCGGAGGCCGATTCGAGGATGTCGGCCACCCGGTCGACGATGGCGTCGAGCAGGCCCAGGAACACCGACTCGCCTTTTGCGCAGAGCGCGCCTCCGCGCTCGGCCAGGGTCGCCTCGAACAGGGTGAAGGCGCGGGGGTGGGCGTAGCGGATGGTGATCAGCCGGTCGCGGATCAGGACGAAGGTCACCGGCGCCAGCCTGGGCGCCTCGGCCGCCGCCCCGGTGATCACCTCGACGGTCAGGTAGGTGGCGGCGCCCTCGCGATAGAGCCGCGAGGTGGCCTCGATCTCGGACATGTCCTCGCGGGTCGGCAGTTCCAGCTTGAGCTGCCGCTCGATGAGGATCTCCTCCTCGCGGGTCGGCTCGACCAGGTCGATCCACACCGTCTGTTCGGGCAGGACCCAGTCCTCGCCCGGGGTGATCTCCTCCACCGTCTGGGCGTCGCGCTGGAGCAGTCGGATCATCTTGGTGTCCTGGCCGTGGCGTCGCCCGAGCCATGGCGCGGGTCGGCGGCGGCGTCAACGGAGGCGCATCGAAGCGGCAAGCCATTATAGCAGGTCCTGCGGCCTGAAAATCCCTGAAATACCTTATGATTCAATGAGTAAAGCATGGGGATAGGCTGGCGGTCGGCTCGGCAAAACGCAGGGACGGGATAGGAGCGCCATAGGGGTTTTTCGGCCCGACGCCGGGCTTGGCCACATAGCAAAGGGGCCGGCGTTTCCACCGGCCCCCGCAAGCTTTTGAATTCCGGGTACGGCTACTTCTTGTCGCCGCCGGTCGCCTTCTGGATCATGTCGGCGATGGTGTCGGTGGTCTCGGCGGCCTTGTTGAGGATGGCCAGCGGCGAGGCGCCCGGCTGCACCGAGCCGACGACATGGCCGGCGGCGCTGTTGGCCACCAGGGTGGCGGTGTCCTGGGCCAGGGCGAAGCGGCCGGAAGCCTGGGCCAGCTTCTGGGCCTGGCCGTCGGGATAGATGAAGCCGTGGGTCGGATAGACGCTGGTGCCGAGATCGCGGATCGGGTCGTACCAGACCTTGACCATGGTCCAGTCGCCGGAGGGCGAGACATCGACCACGGTGACGTCCTTCTCGACCTTGCCGCGGGCCCCGCCGATGGCCGACCAGTTGGCGTGGGTGATCTGGATGACGCGGTCGGTCAGCACCCGGGAAACCACGGCCACATGGCCGAGCTTCATGCGGGCGGTGGCCTTGAAGCTGAGCACGGCGCCCATCTGCGGGATGCTGCCGGTCTGGTAGCGCTGCACGGCCTGGCCCCACCAGGTGTGGGCGTCGCCGAAGATCTGGATGCCCGACAGCAGGCGGGCGAAGGGCACGCATTGCCAGTAGGTTTCAGCGGACGAGACCGCAGGGATCAGGCTGATCATCAGAGCAGCGGTCAGTGACCCGAGAACGGTACCAGCCCGTGAACGCATGCTGGAGTGCTCCCCCGCGGAAACGATCGGTAACGCTTAGTCATCTCACAGGGGAATGAAAAGACTCTTTTCACGCTGCCGGCGCGACAGATCGTCTTTTGGCCCATAAATCGAGCATCAGCTTCATGCGGGCGCGGGCCGGTCGTTCGATCAGGTGATAGCTGGCGGCGGCCAATGGAACCACCGAGACGATGAACAGCAGCCAGATGTACCAGGGCAGTCGATCGCCTTCTGTATTAAGAAGCTTTGTTGCTGCATTCACAAACAGAAGCTTCCAGGGCACACAAACCATATAGACCGAATAGCTGATCTCACCGAGATAAACGAAGCTTTGGCCACTGGCGAATCGCGATCCATGCTCCGCCATCCCCGCCAGGCACAGGATCAGCCCACCGAACCCGGCCACGGCCAGCAGATCAGGCGCGCCCGACACCGCCGCCATCAAGGCGCCGGCGCCCATAAAAGCGGCGCCGACGGCCCCTGTGCGCAGATTCTTGACCGCCCCGGCCCGCCACAGGCCGTGCATGGCGCAGCCCAGGGCGAAGCAGGGAACGATGCGCAGGGCCCCCCAATGGATGGTGGCCTCGGTCAGGCTCTCGCCGGTCAGGGCGGTGTAGGCCGGATAGAGGATGGCCATGAAGCCGAGCGCCAGGGCGGCGCCCAGCCAGGCGCGGTGGCGCAGCTTCCAGGACACCCAGGCGAAGAGCGGGAAGCTCAGATAGGCGAACCACTCGGCCGAGATCGACCAGCTGGGATGGTTGAAGGCGGCCTGCGGCGCGAGTCCCCAGGCCTGCAGCAGCAGCAGGTTGGCCGGCAGCGACTCCCAGCTGAGGATGTTGCCGTCGATGGCGAAGCCGGCGGCCGTGGCGGCCAGGCCCAGGGCCATCACCCCCAGCAGGGTGGCCAGGTGCAGCGGATAGACCCGCGCCAGCCGGTTCCACAGGAAGGCGCCATACTTGAAGCGCCCCTCGCCGAAGCTCTCCAGATAGACGTGGCAGAGGATGAAGCCCGACAGGGTGAAGAACAGCTCGACCCCCAGGTAGCCCTTCTCGACCAGGGCCGGGCTGAGGCCCACCTGCAGGTTCGGCCAATAGTGGTAGAGCACCACCCACATGGCGGCGAAGAAGCGCAGCGCCGTCAGCGGCTTGATGTGGGCGGCGTCATTCATTGTGGCCGGATGCTTCCAATTGTCGCAGTCGACCCCAAGTATGCCCCCACGAAGGTTTAGGGAGGCTTGAGAGCCACGTGGACGGTATCGCGCAACTTCTGACGGATCCGGCGGCCTGGGCGGCCCTCGTCACCCTGGTGGTGATGGAGGTGGTGCTGGGCATCGACAACCTGGTCTTCATCTCGATTCTCTCGAACAAGCTGCCCGAGGCCAACCGCCAGAAGGTGCGGCGGCTAGGGATTGGTCTCGCCCTGGTCATGCGGCTGGTGCTGCTGTCGACCATCGCCTGGATCGTCGGGCTGACGCAGCCGGCCCTGACCCTGCTGGGCAACGAGTTCAGCTGGAAGGACCTGATCCTCATCGCCGGCGGCCTGTTCCTGGTCTGGAAGGCGACCAAGGAGATCCACCACACGGTCGACCCGGCCGAAGGCAACGGCGGCGTGCTCGACAAGACCGACGTGGTCATCTCCAACGTCGGCTCGGCCATCTTCCAGATCGTGCTGCTCGACATCGTCTTCTCGATCGACAGCATCCTGACCGCGGTCGGCATGACCGACGAGCTGCCGATCATGGTGGCGGCGGTGCTGGTGGCGGTGACGGTGATGCTGCTGGCCGCCGACCCGCTGGCCAACTTCATCAACAAGAACCCGACGGTGGTGATGCTGGCGCTGGGCTTCCTCTTGATGATCGGCATGGTGCTGATCGCCGACGGCTTCGGCATGCATGTGCCCAAGGGGTATATCTACGCGGCCATGGCGTTTTCGGCCGGGGTCGAGGCGCTGAACATGTGGAGCCGGGCCCGGGCGGCGAAGCGGAAGGCGCCGCCGGAGGAGACGCTGCACTAGGCTCGCGCATGGCGCGTTGGCAGGATGCGAAAGCCGCGGCGTACGGACCTCGTTCGCCGACCACTAATCGATGAGAAAGTCCTGCGCCTCTCTCGCCCGGTGATTGCAGCGTTCATGAAGCCGTGCTGGATTAAGCGCGGGGGCTGTCCCAGTCGGGCGTGCCAGTAATTCGACAGGGAACTAGCGTGGCTACCATCACGGGCACGACGGGCGACGACACTCTGGTGGGCACCGGAGTCGCCGACACCATCACCGGCCTGGCCGGCGCCGACACCATCAGCGGGGGCGCCGGCAACGACACGATCGACGGTGGGGACGGCGACGACAATCTGGATGGCGGAACCGGCAGCGACGTCCTCAGCGGCGGGACGGGCAACGACACCCTCAATGGCGGCTCCGGAGATCCGGCGGGCATTCTGGATACGGCGAGCTACGCCGCGGCCACGGCCGGAGTGCAGGTCAACCTCGGCATCCAGGGCGTAGCCCAGGACACCATCGGCGCCGGCGTCGACACGCTGATCAGCATCGAGCAGATCATCGGCTCGGCCTACAACGATGTGCTCATCAGCGGCGCGGAGGCCGGTCGGCTGACCGGCGGAGCCGGGGATGACCAACTTCTGGGTAACGACGGCAACGACTTGCTGACCGCCGGCCTCGGCGACGATCTGGTCGATGGCGGCGCCGGCACCGATCGAGTGCTCTACACCGACGCGACGGCTGGCGTGACCATCGACCTGAGGACCCAGGGCGTCGCCCAGCAGACCGGCGGCGGCGGCGTCGACACCCTGATCGGGATCGAAGGGATCACCGGCTCCAACTTCGACGACACCCTGACGGGCTCGGGCGGCGCCAACCTGCTCTTCGGCGGTCTCGGCAACGACGTGATCGACGGCAGCGACGGAGACGATCAGCTCAGCGGCGGCCTGGGCGACGACACGCTCATCGGCGGCGGCGGCGTCGACTGGGTCAACTACGACCCCGCACCGTCCTCCATCTCCGTCAATCTCGCCCTCGGGATCGCCATCGGCGCTCAGGGCTCCGACACCCTGAGCGGCATCGAGAACGTAACGGGATCGTTCGGCAACGACACCATTATCGGCGACAGCGCCGACAACATCATCGATGGCCGCGATGGCCACGACCACCTGGAGGGCGGCGCCGGGGTCGACACCGTCACCTATTCCAGCGTGACCAGCGCCACCCTCTTCGTCGACCTGGTGGAAGGCTACGGCTTCGCGAGTTTCCAGAGCAGCTATTTCCAGGACAGCTTGACGGGCTTTGAAAACGTCACCGGCGGCGCGCTCAGCGACACGATCAAGGGCGATCTCAAGGCCAACCGCCTGACCGGCGGCAGCGGCGACGACACGCTGGAAGGCGCGGCGGGCGACGACCTGCTCAATGGCGGCTCCGGGAACGACACCCTGGATGGCGGCGAGGGCGTCGACACCGCCACCTACGTGACCGCCGCGTCCGGCGTGGCGGTCAGCCTGGCGGTGGACGGCGTGCAGCAGAATACCGGCGGCGCGGGACTGGACACCCTCAGCCGCGTCGAGAATCTGGAGGGCTCCGCCCACGCTGACACCCTCACGGGCAACGCTGGCGCGAACCGCCTGACCGGCGGCCTGGGCGACGACACTCTGAACGCCGGCGACGGGGCGGACGTGCTGGACGGCGGCGAAGGGGCGGACACCCTGGACGGCGGCGAGGGCGCGGACGTGCTGAATGGCGGCGCGGGCGCGGACGCGCTGGATGGCGGCGCTGCGGATGACGCCATCACCGCGGGCGCGGGCGACGATACCGTGACGGGCGGCGAAGGGAGCGACCGCCTGGTGCTGAGCGGAAACTTCGCCGACTACACCATCGTCGAAGACGGCGGGGTCTTCACCGTCAGCGACAATCGCGCCGATGGCGACGGCGTCGACACCGTCACCGGCATCGAGGTCTTCCAGTTCGCGGACGGCGACATCGCGGCCGAGGCGTTGATCATCAAGCCGATCGAACTGCACGACGACGAACTGGTCATCACCCGTGGCGTGGCGAGCGCGATCAGGGCGACGACGCTGTTTGGCAACGACACCGTCAACTACAACAACGTGGTGGGCTCGGTCTCCAACGCCGAGGGCGCGACGGTCAGCCTGATCGACGGGCGGCTGGTCATTCTGGCGACGGGCGAAAGCGCCTCGTTCGATTACACCGTGGTCGGCGAGGAAGGCCCGCGCACCGCCCATGTGGTGGTGCGAACCGTGCCCGCCGGGACAGCCGCCGACACCCTGACCCCCGGGGTGACGGCGACCGGCGCCGACTTCCAGGGCCTGGCCGGCAATGATGTGCTGCATGGCACGGCCGGGCAGGACCGGCTGGTCGGCGGCATCGGCAACGACACCCTCTACGGCGGCGCGGGCGACGAACTGATCGGCGGGGCCGGCAACGACATCTACCGCCTGTCGGGGACGCTGCGGACCCTGATCATCGAGCAGGCCGGCGAAGGGACCGACAGCGTCGAGGCCGATGGCGACCATGCGCTGTCCCAGAACGTCGAGAACCTGCTCCTGACGGGGACCGGGAACTGGAGCGGCACGGGCAACGCCCTGGCCAACAAGATCACCGGCAACAGCGGCGCCAACCTGATCGACGGCGGCGCGGGCGCCGACACCCTGAATGGCGGCGCCGGGAACGACACCTATGTGATCGACGACCTCGCCGACCGCGTGATCGACATCGCGGGCATCGACGAGGTGCGCACGGCGCTGGCGACCTACACCCTCGCAAGCGTGGTGGAAAACCTCACCTACACCGGCTCGGGGAATTTCCACGGCATCGGCAACGCGGCGGCCAACGTCCTGGTCGGCGGCGACGGCGACGACATCCTCGACGGCAAGGGCGGCAGCGACCGGCTGGTCGGCGGCGCCGGCGCGGACGCCTACCATGTCGACCGCAGCACGGACGTCGTCGTCGAAAGCAAGGACGACGAGGACCTCGATGTCGTCTATGCCTCCGTGACCTACGCGCTCGGCGTGGGCGTCGCGGTGGAGCTGTTGCAGGCCACCGGGACCGCCGCCGTCAAGCTGACCGGCAACGAACGCGACCAGGCCCTGATCGGCAACGCCGCCAACAACGTCCTGGACGGCGGCGGCGGCCTGGACATCCTGGCGGGCGGCCTCGGCGACGACACCTACTACGTCCATGAGCAGGACGAGGACGAGGACCAGTACGCGGTCATCGTCGAGCTCGACGGCGGCGGGTACGACACCGTCATGGTCGACGGCTACTATTCGATGGACGATTACGTCGAACGCGCCATCCTGACGGCAACCGGCCGGTCCATCTACGGCAACGACCAGAACAACGTCCTGGTGGGCAACGCCCTGGCCAATACCCTGAACGGCGCGGCCGGCGCGGACCTGATGCAGGGTGGGGCCGGGAACGACCTCTACAAGGTCGATAACGTCGGTGACGTCGTCCAGGACAGCAGCGGTGTCGACACGGTCGAGATCACGATCGGGGACTATACGCTCGGGACGGGTCTGGAGAACCTGCGCGTGACGGTGACGGTCGGTGACACCCAGACCCGCGTGCTGACTGGCAACATCCTGGTCAACACCATCCAAGGCGGGGACGGCAAGGACACGATCTACGGCCTGGCGGGCAACGACATCCTTATCGGCGATACCTACTGGGAGGGCGCCTGGGGCGACGACACCCTCGACGGCGGGGACGGCAACGACCGGCTCGACGGCCGGCGCGGCAATGACACGCTGATCGGCGGGGCCGGCGACGACTACCTCGACGGCGGCATGAACGACGACGTCCTGAACGGCGGCGCGGGGAACGATACCTACGTCATCAACTCGCTGCAGGACGTCATCATCGACTCCGGCGGCTACGACACGGTGAGATCCGCCAGTCTGGACTATACGATGGCCGAAGGCATCGAGCGCTTCGTGCAGTATGTCCCGTTCAGCGTCACCATCAGGGGCAATAGCGCCGACAACGAGATAGCCATCGAGAACGCCGCCGGCTCCGGCAACGGCACCTTCTTCGGCATGGGCGGCGATGACCGCCTGGTCGGCATGAACGGCAACGACTGGTTCTTCGGCGGGGAGGGCGACGACGTCCTCGTCGGCGGCGGCGGCGGCGACTACCTCGACGGCGGCGACGGTAACGACAGACTCTATGTGACGGGGCCCAACGGGGGCACCCTGGTCGGAGGCGCGGGCCACGATAGCTACTACCTCGACGCAGCGTTCTACACGATCAACGAAGCGGTCGGCGGCGGGGTGGACACCATCTACGCCCGCGCCGGAACCGGGGTCAGCTTCACCCTCGCCGATAACGTGGAACGGCTTACCGTCACCGGTTCGGGCGACTTCACCGGCGTCGGCAATGGCGACAACAACCTTATCCGCGGCGCGGCCGGCAAGGACGCCCTGTCGGGCCTGGGTGGCAACGACACCCTCTATGGCGACGCCGGCGATGACGAGCTCCGGGGCGAAGACGGCAGCGATGTGCTGAACGGCGGCGACGGGGAGGATACCCTCTACGGCGGCGCGGGCAACGACCGGCTTGCCGCCGGGGCAGGCGATGACAGCCTGTTCGGCGGCGCCGGCGTCGATGTCTTCATCTTCAGCGCGGTCGGCGACAGCACTGGCGGCGACGTGATCCAGGACTTCGACGCCTCCGACATCATCGACCTCGCGAAGATCGACGCCGACAACGGCGCGGCCGGCGACCAGGCCTTCGCCTTCATCGGCGCGGCCGCGTTCAGCGGGGTCGCGGGCCAACTTCGCTCCAGCTACGACGGCGCCTTCACGCACCTGCTGGCGGACGTCGACGGCGATGGCCAGGCCGACTTCGATCTGCTGCTCTCCGGCAACATCGCGCTGAACATCAACGACTTCCTGCTCTGAACGCGGCGAGCGGGACGGCGCCCCTGCCTCCGCCAGGCAATCGAGGTCACAGGAAGCTGTACGGGTCGGTGTCGATGGTCAGGCGGGGGGGCAGGCAGGGACACACGGTGACGGTGCGCCAATTGCCGAAATCTGGGCGATCGAATGATCGGATTCGCTACCGTCCGACCTGCCCCTACCCTCCCGGATGCAGCCCCGGCGCTTCCTGACCCGTGCGGGCGACGTATTCGGTGTAGCCGCCGCCGTACTGGTGGACGCCCTCGGGGGTCAGTTCCAGCACCCGGTTCGATAACGCCCCGAGGAAGCGGCGGTCGTGGCTGACGAAGAGCATGGTGCCTTCGAAGTCGGCCAGGGCCGTGACCAGCATCTCCTTGGTCGCCATGTCGAGGTGGTTGGTCGGCTCGTCGAGGACCAGGAGGTTGGGCGGATCGAACAGCATCTTGGCCATGACCAGCCGCGCCTTCTCGCCGCCGGACAACACGCGGCAGGGCTTTTCGACGTCGTCGCCGGAGAAGCCGAAACAGCCCGCCAGGGTGCGTAAAGCCCCCTGGCCCGCCTGCGGGAAGGAGCGGTCCAGGGACTCGAAGATGGTCTCTTCGCCGTCCAGCAGGTCCATGGAGTGCTGGGCGAAATAGCCCATCCTGACGCCGGCCCCGATGTTGACCACGCCTTTGTCGGGCGTCGTGGCGCCGGCCACCAGCTTCAGCAGCGTCGACTTGCCGGCCCCGTTGGCGCCCAGGACGCACCAGCGTTCCTTGCGGCGCACCAGGAGGTCGAGGCCCTCATAGATGGGCTGGTCGCCGTAGCCCTTGTGGACCTTGCGCAGGCTGATGACGTCGTCGCCGGACCTGGGGGGCTTGAGGAAGTCGAACTGCACCGACTGGCGACGGCGCGGCGCCTCGACCCGTTCGATCTTGTCGAGCTTCTTGACCCGGCTCTGGACCTGGGCGGCGTGGCTGGCGCGGGCCTTGAACCGCTCGATGAACTTGATTTCCTTGGCCAGCATGGCCTGCTGGCGCTCGTACTGCGCCTGGCGCTGGGCCTCGCCGAGCGCCCGCTGCTGGTCGTAGAAGTCGAGATCGCCCGAGTAGGTGATGAGCGAGCCGCCGTCGATCTCCACCACCTTGCCGATGACGCGGTTCATGAAGGCGCGGTCGTGCGACGTCATCAACAGGGCGCCGCCGTAATTCTTGAGGAAGGCCTCCAGCCAGATCAGGCTTTCCAGGTCGAGGTGGTTGCTGGGCTCGTCGAGCAGCATGCCGTCGGGCCGCATCAAGAGGATGCGGGCCAGGGCCACGCGCATCTTCCAGCCGCCGGACAGCAGGCCGACATCGCCGTCCATCCGCTCCTGGCTGAAGCTCAGGCCGGCCAGCACCTCACGCGCCCGCGCCTCCAGCGCATAGCCGTCCAGCGCCTGGAACTGCTCCTGCACCTCGCCGTAGCGTTCGATGATGGCGTCCAGCTGGCCCTCCTGGTCCGGATCGACCATGGCCGCCTCCAGCCTGGTCATCTCGGCGGCCAGGGCGCTGACGGGACCGACGCCGTCCATCACCGCGGCGACCGCGCTCTGGCCCGACATCTCGCCGACGTCCTGGCTGAAATAGCCGATGGTCAGGCCCGGATCGATGACGACCAGTCCGTCGTCGGGCTGTTCCTGGCCGGTGATCATGCGGAACAGGGTGGTCTTGCCGGCCCCGTTGGGGCCGACCAGCCCGACCTTTTCACCCTTCTGGATGCCCATCGAGGCGTCGATGAACAGGAGCTGGTGGCCGTTCTGCTTGGAGATGTTGTCGAGGCGGATCATGGGGCGGTCTGCTAGCCCGGGGTTGCGAAGAGCGCCAGCCTTGGAGCCTTGCCATTTCGCGGTGCGATGATTGGTCCATCCTCTCGCCCCGCGACGACGGGGCCGGGAACCCCCGATTTTGGGGCGACAGGGCCCGGGCGTCGGCTAGATTGACGGCCTCACGTTCGAGGGTCGCCATGTCCAGAGTTTCCGCCGCGTTCGCCGCCCCCCTGCTGATGCTGTCGTTGACGGCCGGGCCGACCCCCGCCCTCGCCGCCCACGGCGAGGAGGGCAAGCCGGTCTATGAGGAGTGCATCCGCCAGGAGATCGAGATGGACCAGTGCCGCTGTTACAGCCGCTACGTCCGGCTCAACGGCGGCGAATACATGGACCAGACCCTGCTGGTCCGGATCATGGGCCACTACCCCCTCAGCCAGAAGCAGAAGATCGGCGATGAGGTCTTCAAGAAGGTCTATGCGCCGAGCACCGAGGCCATGTGGGGGGCGGTGACCGTGCTGACCGACGCCGCCAACCACTGCTCGCGCAGCGACCCCTAGAGCCGATCATTCAGCTTTCTACTTCGGCCATCCCGGGGACCCGAAGGGCGGCGAAGCCAATGCCCGGGTGGCCGAAGTGGTGACACACACCACGTTCATCCCGTGGCCTCTCCAGACACGAAAGTGGTGCGTTCCCCCACCCACTGCATCGCATCACCAGACGCGCACCCGCTGCGCCGGATCGAGATAGAGCCGGTCGCCGGGCTGCACGGAGAAGGCCTCGTACCAGGCGTCCAGATTGCGGACGACGCCGTTGACCCGGAACTCGACGGGGCTGTGAGGATCGGTCAGCACGTCCTTTCGAAGCTGGGCCTCGCGGACCTTGCCGCGATAGGTCTGCGACCAGGAGAGGAAGAAGCGCTGCTCGCCCGTGAAGCCGCCGAGGACCGGCGCCGGCCGGCCGCCGAGCGAAAGCCGATAGGCGTCGAGCGCGACGCTGAGCCCGCTGTTGTCGCCGATGTTCTCAGCCAGGGTCAGGGCCCCGTTGAGGCGCAGGCCGGGCAGAGGCTCGTAAGCCGCGAATTGCGCCACGAGGGCGCCCGTCCGCGCCTTGAAGCGGGCGACATCCTCGTCGGTCCACCAGGCGCGCAGGACGCCGTTCTCGTCCGACTGCGAGCCCTGGTCGTCGAAGCCGTGACCCATCTCGTGACCGATCACCCCGCCGATGCCGCCATAGTTGACCGCGGCGTCGGCGGCCGGGTCGAAATAGGGGGGCTGCAGGATGGCGGCCGGAAACACGATCTCGTTGAAGAAGGCGTTGTAGTAGGCGTTGACCGTCTGGGGCGTCATGCCCCAGGCGTCGCGGTCGGTGGGTTGGCCGAGGCGGCCGGCCTTGCGCCGCCACGCCCACAGCCTGGCGCGGGCGCGGTTGCCGACCGGGTCGCCGGCCCGGACCTCCAGGCCGGCGTAGTCGCGCCAGGTATCGGGATAGCCGATCTTCACCCGTAGCCTGTCCAGCTTGCGCTGCGCCGCCTGTCGGGTGGCCGGGGCCATCCAATGGGCCTCAGCGATACGGGTCCGGTAGGCGGCGCGCAGGGTCTCGACCAGGGCGACCATCCGGGCCTTGGCGTCGGCGCTGAAATGGCGGTTCACATAGAGCCTGCCCACGGCTTCCCCGAGCGCCGTATTGAGCGCCGCGGTGGCGCGTTTCCAGCGTTCCCGCTTGCGGGGCTGGCCGGACAGGGCGGCGCCGTTGAAGGCGAACGCCAGGTCGTCGAAGGCCAGCGGCAGCAGGTCGGCGGTAGCGTTCAGGTAGTGGAAGGTCAGATAGGCGCGCCAGGTCTGGACGGATGTCGTGCGAAACAGCCTGGCCAGGCCCTGGATGGCATCGGGCTGCTTGGCGCCGAACAGGTCGTGATCGTCCGGGATCTCCAGGGTCGCGAAGACGTCTTCCCAGGGGAACTCCGGCGCCAGCGCCTTGAGGCCGGCGCGGGTCTTGGGGTTGTAGGTGAGGTTGCGGTCGCCGCGTTTCTCGGCTGGCCAGTGCAGGGCGGCGATGGCGGTCTCGAGCGCCAGGATCGACGCCGCGGCCGGCGCCGGCTCGGGGTCGCCGGCCATCGACAGCATGGCTTCGATATAGGTCCGATACCTGTCCCGCGCGTCCGTGAAGCTCGCGCTGGCTTTCAGATAGTAGTCGGGGCCCGGCATGCCCAGGCCGGCCTGGCTGACGTTGACGGCATGGCGGTCCGGATCCCTGTCGTCGGCCCAGATGTCGATCGAGAGGGGCCCGCCGGCCCCGAGGTCGACGCGCATGGTCAGCCGGGCGATCTCCTCGTGGGATCCGGCCCGGGCGATCAGGGCCAGGTCTGCCTGGACGGGACGCAGGCCGGCCGCTTCGATCGCGGCCGTATCGAGCCAGGCGGTGTAGAAATCGGCGATCTTCTGTTCCGCGGAGCCCGGCGCCCGGGGCCGGCGGATCAGGTCGTCGAGGATCGCCTTCACATCGGCCTCGGCCTTGGCGCGCAGGGCGTAGAACGGCCCCCAGGAGGCGCGGTCGGGTGGAATTTCGGTGGTCTTCAGCCACGACCCGCCGCCGTAGCGAAAGAAGTCGTCGCCCGGCCGGACCGCCCGGTCCATGCCCGCGACGTCGAAACCCCAGGCCCCGATGGCCGGCCTGGTCGCCGCGGCGATCGCGCGCTTCGGCGGCAGGGGAAGGCAGAGCGCGGCGCCGGCGGAGGCGAGCAGGCCACGCCGGCTGGCCCCTCGTGACGGGCCTTTGCTGTCCATGGACTCCCTCACCGCCTCGAAGCCTGATGTGACATGAGTAGGCGCCTACGGACTTTTGGGGGTCAAATGAATTCCTGGACACCCTTTCGGCCGAAGGTGGCGTCCCGCTCGAATGGGGGAACGCCTACAGGAAGCTGTAGGGGTCGATGTCGATGGTCAGGCGCAGGGCCCCGCGCGGCTTCACCCTGGCCTTCCACGCCGCCATGTAGGCGGAGAGATCGACATTGCGGTCGGCGCGGACCAGCAGGCGTTTGCGGCGGCGGCCGCGGATCAGACCGAGCGGGGCGTCGGCGGGGCCGAAGATCTCGACCCCCGCGGTATTGGGGGCGACGCGGGCCATGTCCTGGGCGAAGGCCTCCAACTGGGCGGCGTCGGGGCCCGACAGGATGACGGCGGCGAGGCGGCCGAACGGCGGCAGGCCCGACAGCCGGCGCAGCTCCATCTCGGCCTCGACGAAGCTGTCGCGGTCGGAAGCGGCCAGGGCCTGCATGACCGGGTGGTCAGGGGCGTAGGACTGCATGAGGACGCGGCCCGGGCGGTCGGCGCGGCCGGCCCGGCCGCCGGCCTGGGCCAGCAGCTGGAAGGTCCGCTCGCCGGCCCTTAAGTCCCCGCCACGCAGGCCCAGGTCGGCGTCGACCACCCCGACCAGGGTCAGGCCCGGGAAGTTGTGGCCCTTGGCGGCCGCCTGGGTGGCGACCAGGATGTCGATCTCGCCGCGCTCCATGGCCTCGACCAGCTCGCGGGCCGACTGGCTGGAGAACATGGTGTCGGAGGAGAAGATGGCGGTGCGGGCCTGCGGGAACAGGCGCTTGGCCTCCTCCTCCACCCGCTCGACGCCGGGGCCGATGGAGACCAGGCTGTCCTTGGCGCCGCAGTGGGGACATTTGTCCGGCTTGGGCATCGAGAAGCCGGTCAGGTGGCAGACCAGCCGGCCGGTGTAGCGGTGCTCGACCAGCCAGCTGTCGGTGTCCGGCGCGGTCAGCCGCTCGCCGCAGGCCCGGCAGAGGACGACAGGGGCATAGCCCCGGCGGTTGAGGAACAGCAGGGTCTGCTCACCGCGCTCGAAGGTTTCGACCATGGCCTGGACCAGGGGCGGCGAGAGCCAGTGGTCGCGCTCGGGCGGGGTCTCGCGCAGGTCGATCATCGTCACCTCGGGCAGGGTGGCGACGCCGTGGCGGGCGACGAGCTTCAGCCAGCCGTAGCGGCCCTGTTCGGCGTTCCAGAGGGTCTCCAGGCTGGGGGTGGCCGAGGCCAGGACGACGGCGCAGCCCTCCAGGTGGGCGCGGGCCACGGCCAGGTCGCGGCCCTGGTAGATGAAGCCGTCCTCCTGCTTGTAGGACCCGTCGTGCTCCTCATCGACGACGACGAGGGCGAGCTTGGTAAAGGGCAGGAACAGGGCCGAGCGGGCCCCGACGACGATGCGGGCCCGGCCGGCGGCGACGTCTTCCCAGAGGGTGCGGCGGCGGGGCGGGGGGACGGCGCTGTGCCACTCGCCGGGGGGGCTGCCGAAGCGCTGCGTCACACGGGCGATGACGGCCTGGGTGAGGGCGATTTCGGGCAGCAGGATCAGGACCTGGGCCTCGGGATCCCTGGCCAGCGCATGGGCGGCGGCCTCGAGGTAGACCTCGGTCTTGCCCGAGCCGGTGACGCCGTCGAGCAGGGTGGCGGAGAAGGCGTTCGTATCGAGCTTCTTGATCAGTTCGGCAGCGGCGGCGGCCTGGCCGGGGTTGAGGGTGTCAGCGCGGGGGGAAAGGTCGAGCAGGGGCGGGGTGCGGTCGGGGAGGCGCTCTTCGATGGCCAGGCAGCCCTCGTCGACGAGACCTTTGACGACGCCGGAAGAAACGCCGGCGGCTTCGGCCAGGCGCGGACCGGGGAGAGCCTCGCGGGCGGCGGCTTCGAGGACCTTGGCGCGGGCCGGGGTCGGGCGTTTGGGCGCGACGCCGGTCGGGACGAGGACACGCTCGGGCTTGGGCTTCGGCGCGCGCAGGCCGCGCAGGGCCATGGCCAGGGGGAAGCCCGGCGAATCGGCGGCATAGCGGGCGGCCCAGTCGATGAAGGCCAGGGTCGAGAGGGGGAGTGGGGGATCGTCAATTCGGTGGTCGATGGGCTTCAGCGGCCGGTTGCCGCCGGTCCCGTCGCGCAGGGCGGTGACGACGCCTCTGAGGAGGCGCGGACCGAGCGGGGCGGCAACCTGGTCGCCGACGACCAGATCCATGCCCTCGGGCTCGGCGTAGTCGAAGGCCTCGGGCAGCGGCATGGGCAGGAGGACGGAGGCGATGCGGCTCACTGGTCCTTCTCCCGCTTGTCGGGAGAAGGTGGCCCCCGAAGGGGGTCGGATGAGGGCAGCGCCAGATCGGAAAGGTCAGCGACGGCTCCGAACGCGCCAGAACGTGCATAAACGCAGAGAGCCGGTGCTGCCCTCATCCGACCGCTTCGCGGCCACCTTCTCCCGACAAGCGGGAGAAGGGATCGTGATGCATCGGCCGCCGCCTTGGTGTAGAACGCCCGACCCAAACCTGTGGACACCTTCGCGATGCAGCTCTTCCTCGACACCACCGACACCGCCGTCCTGGCGGACCTGGCCAAGACCGGTCTTGTGGACGGGGTCACCACCAATCCCACGCTGATCGCCAAGTCGGGTCGTCCCATGGCGGAGGTCATCGCCGAGATTTGCGGTCTCGTCGAGGGGCCTGTCAGCGCCGAAGCCGTCGCCACCGACGTCGACACCATGATCGCCGAGGGCCGCAAGCTGGCCGACATCGCCGGCAACGTGGTTGTGAAACTGCCGCTGACCCGCAACGGCCTGGTCGCCTGCGCCCAGTTCGCCGCCGACGGCATCGCCACCAACGTCACCCTCTGCTTCTCGGTGGCCCAGGCGCTGCTGGCCGCCAAGGCCGGCGCCACCTATGTTTCGCCCTTCGTCGGCCGGCTGGACGACCACGGGGCCGACGGCTGCGGCCTGATCGGCGACATCCGCACCGTCTACGACAACTACGGCTACGACACCGAGATCCTCGCCGCCTCGATCCGTTCGACCGAGCACATCGCCCGTTGCGCCGAGCTGGGGGCCGACTGCGCCACCCTGCCGCCGAACGTCTTCGAGGCCCTCTTCAAGCACCCCTTAACGGACAAGGGGTTAGAAGCCTTCCTGAGCGACTGGACCAAGACGGGCCAGACCATCCTCTAGAAGAGAGTTAAGCGGGCATGTCGGACGGGGCGCGGATCAAGAGACTGGATGGCGCCCCGGACCTGGCGGCGCTGCGCGAGCTGATCCGCGACAACGGCGCCCTGCTGCGCGACGATCCCGAGCTGCTGGCCGACCTGGGCCTGCGGCTCGACGCCGCCAACCTGGTCGACTTCGGCCCAGCGGCCCTGGCCCGGGTGGCCGCCACCGCCAAGCGCGAAACCAAGGCCCGGCGCATGCTGGAGGCCACCGCCCGCGCCAACTTCTCGGCCCAGGCCCAGACCCACGCGGCGGTCATCGACCTGCTGGAAGCCCGCAACCATTCCGACCTCGCCCGCCGGGTGGACGAGGTGGCGACCCTGCGCTTTGGCCTGACCGGCGCGGCGATCGCCCTGGAAGGCCCCGAGCGCGTTCCGGCCGGCTGGCATCCGCTGGTCGAGGGACAGGTGGACCTTATCCTCGGACCGCAGAAGCTGGCGCGGATGGGTTTCCACGCCCCGGCCCTGGGCCTGTTCGGCGACAAGGCCGCCCATGTGAAATCCATGGCCATGGTCCGCATGGCCATCTGGGAGCCGGCCCGCCAGGGCGTGCTGGCCTTCGGCTCGCCGGAGCCGGAAGGCTTCACCAGGGACATGGGCCACGAACTGGTCGACTTCATCGGCCGGGTGTTCGAACGGACGGCCGAACGCTGGCCGGTGCTGTGACCGCCGATCAAGCGCTAGAGACCTGGATCACCCATCTGGCGGCCGAACGGCGCGCCTCGCCCCGGACCTTGGAAGCCTACCGCGCCGGCGCCGCCTCCTACCTGACCTTCCTGGCCCGCCATCGCGGCGAAACCATCACCGTAGAGGCCCTGGGCACGGTGTCGGCCGCCGAGGTGCGCGCCTGGCTGGCCGACAAGCGCGAGCGGGCCGATGGCCGGCAGCTGGCCGCCCGCTCGCTGTCGCAGGCCCTGTCGGCGGTGCGCAGCTTCCATGGCTTCGTCGACCGACGGATGGGCGTCCCCTGCCCGGGCCTGGCCCTGGTGCGCGGTCCCAAGGTGGCGCCCGGCGCCCCCCGGCCGGTCAGCGAGGACCAAGCCCGTGGCCTGCTCATCGAGGCCGGCGCCGACCCCGACCGCGATCCCTGGGAAGGCCTGCGCGACCAGGCGGTGCTGACCCTGCTCTACGGCTGCGGCCTGCGGATTTCGGAGGGCCTCAGCCTGACCCGGGGCGACGCGCCCCTGGGCGATGCCCTGCGCATCACCGGCAAGGGCGGCAAGACCCGCATCGTGCCGGTGCTGCCGGTCGTCCGCGAGGCGGTGGACGCCTACCTCGCCGCCCTGCCCTGGCCGACCGAGCGGGGCGACCCGCTGTTCATCGCCAAGCGCGGCGGAGCCCTGTCGCCGCGCCACGTCCAGGCCGCTATGCAGCTGCTGCGCGGCCGCCTCGGCCTGCCCGACCGCGCCACGCCGCACGCCCTGCGCCACAGCTTCGCCACCCACCTGCTGGGAGCCGGCGCCGACCTGCGGGTCATCCAGGAACTGCTCGGCCACGCCTCGCTGTCGACGACCCAGCGCTACACCCAGGTCGACGCGGCGGGCCTGCTGGCGGCCTATTCGGCGGCCCATCCGCACGCCTAGCGGTGAGGCGCATTCATCGTGCTTTTAAGATGTTTTTCGCAACCCGATTGAATTTAACAGTTAACTTGCGATTAATGTATTGAAGATGCGCGTTAACTCCCCGTTAAGCACACGAGGCCATAGTAAAGTGGCAGGATTTTCGTGGTTAACTTTCCACGTAATCATGCTATGTCATGTCTCGCAGGCGAGACATGACCACGGACATCAACGAGCCCCTTGAAGCTTTGCCCACCCCCCTCACCGGAGGGGCGCCTCCCCCAGCGATTCCGCATCCTTACTTCACCGCGATGCTTTTCGAAATTATGGGACCCGGGCGTGTGCGGAGGGCTCTTATGAGGAATGTTTGGCAGGGTGGAGAAGTGGAAGCTGCTCAGAAGTGGCTAGCGCTGGCTGATGCAGCACGCAAAGAACAGCTTGATAGGATACGCAATTGGCTCGCGGCGGCGGCGGTCGCGGCAACGGCCATCGGAATTCTCATCCACTGGATGTTGACCAGCTAGTCAGTCGAGTTCAACAGGATCCAGCCGCTTCTTGCGCGGCCGCTCGCGCATCACCCCCGGATAGCCCTTCAGCGGGCCCAGCGGCTCGCCCCAGTAGGTCCAGTCGGCGCGTTCGGTCAGGTTCATGTGGTAGCGGGGCTCGCGGCCGGTCCGCTGCGGGAACAGGCTGCGGGGGATGTTGATGAAGCGCGGCGAGCGGGCCTTCTCATAGGCCACCGGCGTGCCGCAGCGGCGGCAGAAGCTGCGGGTGGTGCGGGCCTCAGCGTCCTCGTAGCGGGTAAGCTCCTCCTCGCCCTCCAGCCAGCGGAAGCGGCTTTTCCAGGTTCCGACATAGGTGGCGTAGGCGCAGCCCTGGGCCCGGCGGCTGGCCTCGGAATGGTCATGCCAGGCCCAGACGGCGGGCACGTCGATCTCGAAGCGGACCGCGCCGCAGACGCACTGGCCTTCGGACTGGACGGCGGAGGCCTTGCTCATCGGCGGCTGCGCAGCAGGTAGGTGAGGAAGAGGCCGGCGAAGGCGAGGTCAGCGAGGCTCAGCCAGAAGCTCGACATCGGGGCGCGGCCGGCCTGGACGTTCAGCCAGACGATCAGCGGCAGCGGCGTCTTGCCGATCACCCCCAGCCAGAGAATACCTCGATGGGCCACCGGATCGCGGGCCACCATGGCGTATCCGAGGCCGAAGACGGCGATCAGCAGGCCGGCCGTCTGGCTGGACAGGATGTCGGGGGGCGGCGGCTGGCCGAGGGCGGCGTAGAAGGCGGCCGGGGCGATGAGCAGCGGCAGGCCGACCAGCAGATTGAACAGCGCGGCGACGGCGAAGACGGCTTTCCACAGGCGCATGCTGGTTTTCTCCCGACGGGCAGGCTGGGGCTTCCGCGGGACCGGCGCAAGACCACCCTTCTTTCCGATTTCCCCGACGAAAGTCGGGGCCCAGTGTCCACTCCCGCAAGAGGCGCGGCTCTGATCAGCGCCCGCTCGTCTTCTGGTTTGCCAGCTGGGCCCCGACTTTCGTCGGGGAAATCGGTGGTGGTGTTGAACTGCTGGCCGCGCGCTACATTCCCCCTCCATGCGCGCCCTCGCCCGCCTGCTCGACCGGCTCAGCCTCACCGCTTCGCGCAACGCCAAGCTGGTGCTGGTGCGCGACTTTCTGAACGGCCAGCCGGACCCGGACCGCGGCTGGGCGCTGGCGGCGATGACCGGCGACCTCAGCTTCTCCGCCGCCAAGCCGGCGGCCATCCGCAAGGCGGTGGAGGCGCGGATGGATCCAGTGCTGTTCGGCTGGTCCTACGACTATGTCGGCGATCTGGCCGAGACCGTCGCCCTGGTCTGGCCGGCCGAGCGCGGGGCCAACCGCGAGCCGGAACTGTCGGAGGTGGTCGAAGCCCTGCGCACCGCCAAGCGGGCCGAGGTGCAGCCGATGATCGAGCGCTGGCTCGACGCCCTGGAGCCGGACGGACGCTGGGCCCTCTTGAAACTGCTGACCGGTGGCTTGCGGGTCGGATTCTCGGCCCGGCTGGCCAAGCAGGCCTGCGCCGATCTGGCCGCCCTGCACGGCCAGGCCATAGGCGTCCCGCAGATCGAGGAGGTCTGGCATGCGATGGAGCCTCCCTACGAGGACCTGTTCGCCTGGCTGGAAGGCCGCTCCGAGGCGCCGAGCGCCGACCATCCCGGCCGTTTCCGCTCGGTGATGCTGGCCCATCCGATCGACGAGGAGACCCACTTCCCCAAGCTGGACCCGGCCGACTATGCGGCCGAATGGAAATGGGACGGCATCCGCATCCAGGCGGTCAGCGAACGAGGAGAGCGGCGGCTCTACACCCGCACCGGCGACGACATCAGCCATACGTTTCCGGACGTGCTGGCCCATATGAGCTTCGAAGGCGCGATCGACGGCGAGCTGCTGGTCATCCGCGACGGGGCGCTGGCCAGCTTCGGCGATCTGCAGCAAAGGCTGAACCGCAAGGCCGTCGACGCCAAGCTGATGGAGCTCTACCCGGCCGCCATCCGCGCCTACGACCTGCTGCTCGACGGCGAGACCGACCTGCGGGACATGAGTTTCGCCGTGCGCCGCAAGCGCCTGGAAGCCTTTGTCGCAGGCGCCGCCTCGCCGCGCATCGATCTGTCGCCCATGCAGCCCTTCGCGTCCTGGGAAGAGCTGGCGGCCTTGCGGGCCCATCCGCCCGAGGGCGACGCGGCCCTGTCCGAGGGGCTGATGCTCAAGCGCTGGGACAGCCTCTATGAGGCCGGGCGGCCGAAGGGGCCGTGGTTCAAGTGGAAGCGCGATCCGCACCTGATCGACGCGGTGCTGATGTACGCCCAGCGCGGCCACGGCAAGCGGTCGAGCTTCTATAGCGACTACACCTTCGGCGTCTGGCGCGAGGACGAGGCCGGCAACCGGGCGCTGACGCCGGTCGGCAAGGCCTATTTCGGCTTCACCGACGAGGAGCTGAAACAGCTCGACAAGTTCGTCCGCGACAACACCGTCGACCGCTTCGGCCCGGTGCGGTCGGTGAAGGCGAACCTGGATTTCGGCCTGGTGCTGGAGGTGGCCTTCGAGGGGCTGCAGCGCTCCAGCCGCCACAAGAGCGGGGTGGCCATGCGGTTTCCGCGCATCAGCCGCATCCGCTGGGACAAGCCGGCCCGCGAGGCGGACGAACTGGAGACACTGGAGCGAATGCTCGATTAGGGTAGGCGCAAACGGAGACGCCCGATGCTCGCCCTCTATGGCCACCACTTCTCGTCCTACACCCAGAAGGCCAAGACCGCCCTCTACGAGAACGACACCCCGTTCGAGTTCCGCGAGATCGGGCCGGACACGCCGCAGCACGTCGGGGTCTGGCTGGAGAAGTGGCCGCTGGCCAAGTTTCCGATGCTGGTCGACGGCGACACCACCGTGGTCGAGGCCAGCATCATCATCGAGTACCTGCAGCTAAAGCATCCGGGGCCGGTGCGGCTGATCCCGGACGATGCGATGAAGGCGCTGGACGTGCGCTTCATGGACCGCTTCTTCGACCTGCATGTGATGGACGCCATGCAGGTGGCGGTGGCCAGCAAGATCGGCCAGATCCCGATGAAGAGCGCGGACGGCCTGATCCTGGCCCACGAGCGGCTGCGCAAGGCCTACGGCTGGCTGGACGGGGCTTTGGCCGGAAAGACCTGGGCCTGCGGCGACGACTACAGCATGGCCGACACGGCGGCCTCGATGTCGCTGTTCTATGCCGACTGGGTGCTGGAGATCACCGACGAATGGCCGGTGCTGCGGGGGTACCGACAGCGGCTGCTGAAACGGCCGTCGTTCGCGCGGTGCGTGGAAGAGGCGCGGTATTTCCGGGCGTTCTTCCCACTCGGCGCGCCGGATCGGGATTAGGCCTTCGCTCTCCCCCATTGAAAATGGGGGAGTGGCTTTGGCGAGCGCTGCAAGCGAGCCAAACCGAGGGGGTCCCCCCACTGCCGGTTCAGAACGACACCCTTCAACCGTGGCGCTGCCCCGCCTCCTGGTCCGTCGCTCACGCTCCGAACCGTCCTCCGCCCCCTCTCGGGGGCGGAGAGCGAAGCTCACTGCCGGCCGCCGCTAGCCGTTGAAGCCCTTCACCGCGTCGATGATCTGCTGCTGCACGGCCTCGTCCATGTAGGGGTGCATCGGCAGGGCCAGAACGGTCTCGGCCAGGGCCTCGGTCACCGGCAGGCCGCCGGGGCCTTGCGGGAAGTGGGCGTAGGGCGCCTGCACATGCATCGGCACGGGGTAGTAGACGGCGGTCGGCACGCCCTGCGTCTTCAGGTGGGCGGCGAGGCCGTCGCGGTTGGCGTGCTCGATGACGTACTGGGCCCAGACCGAGACGCCGCCGTCGATGACCTTGGGGGTCGAGGTCACCGAGCCCGCCAAGCCCGCCGCATAGCGGTCGGCGACGGCCTGGCGCATCTGGATCTCCTCGGGGAAGATGGCCAGCTTCTCGATCAGGATGGCGGCCTGGATGGAGTCCAGGCGGCTGTTCATGCCGATGCGGGTGTTGAGGTACTTGGTCTCGTGCTCGAAGGTGCGGCCGACGAGGTCAGGGGTCACCGCCTTGCCGTGGACGCGGTAGCTGTCCATCAGGTCCCACAATTCCTGGTCCTTGCAGACCACGGCCCCGCCGTCGCCGTAGCAGCCGAGCGGCTTGGCCGGGAAGAAGCTGGTGGTGGCGACATCGGCCCAGTGAATCGGGTGATGGCCGTTCAGGGTGCAGCCGAAGCCCTGGGCGCTGTCGCTGATCAGCTTGAGGCCGTGTTTGTCACAGATGGCGCGCAGGGCCGGGTAGTCGGCCGGCTGGCCGAACAGGTCGACAGCGACGACCACGGCCGGGCGCAGGCGGCCTTCGGCCTTGGTGGCCAGGATCGTCGCCTCCAGATGGGCCGGGTCCATGTTGAAGGTGTCCGGCAGCACATCGACGAACACCGGCGTGGCGTTCGTCCAGGGCACGACTTCCGGCGTCGCCGCGAAGGTGAAGCTGGGGCAGAAGACCGCGTCGCCCTCGCCGATCCCCCAGGCCATCAGCGGCAGGGCGATGGCGTCGGTGCCGTTGGCGCAGGAGAGCGCCAGCGGGGCCTGGCCGAAGGCGGCGAGTTCGGCCTCGAACTGGCGGACCTCCGGGCCCATGACATAGGCGCCGTGGTCGAGGACGCGGGCGATGCCGGCGTCGATCTTGTCGCGGATGCGCCGCTGCTGGGCGGCGAGGTCGATGAAGGCGATGCTCATGGCCCGGCCCTTTAGGCTCCCCTGCCCGTGGTTTCGACACAACAGTCGTAACCGGATGTTTCCCCGATTCAGGAACCCGTTGCGAGGACTTCCGTTGCCGGTATGGGGTGGGCGTATGACTCACACGGATTCATGGCTGGCTTTTCGTTCGCGGACATTCCGCGCCTGTTGCCCAAGGTGAGCGCCCAACAGCTTCTCGGCGCCGGGCTGATCGATCGCGGCACGCAGCTGGCGATCGACCTGTTGGTCGCGCTGATCATCGCGGTGGTCACCTTCTGGGCCGCCCGCTGGCTGTCGGCCCTGGTCAGGCGGGCGCTCAGCGTCGGCCGCCACCATCCGCCCGACGCCACCCTGCAGACCTTCGCCTCCAGCCTGGTCCGCTACATCGTCATCATCGTCGGGGCGGTGGCGGTGCTGCAGCAGCTGGGGGTCAAGACCACCTCCATCATCGCCGTGCTGGGCGCCGCCTCCCTGGCGGTGGGTCTGGCCTTGCAGGGGGCGCTGACCAATGTCGCGGCCGGGGTGATGATCCTGGCCTTCCGGCCCTACCGGGTCGGCGACGTCATCGAGACCGGCGGCAGGAAGGGCACGGTGCGGGCGCTGGACCTGTTCACCACCGAGCTGACCACGGCCGACAACCTCAAGGTCATGCTGCCCAACAGCAAGGTGTTCGGCGACGTCATCGTCAACCACAGCTTCCATGAGCGCCGCCGCGCCGACGCCCTGCTGAAGATTCCCGTCACCGCCGACCTGATGGCGGTGATGGCCGGTCTCAAGGCCCGGGCTGAAGCCGATCCGCGGGTGCTGAAGGACGCCCCCGTGGCCGTCGAGGTGGTCAGCGTCGGCCACGACAATGTCGAGGTGGCGGTCCGCGCCTGGGTCCTGCCGCATGACCACGGCGACGTAACGGCCGACCTGCTGCTGGCGGGCCGGCTGTTGGCGGCGGGCCAGCCGCCGCCGCCGCCACCGCCCGAGCCGCCGAAGAAGCTCAGCCCGCCAAAGCCTGCGAGAGGTCGGAAATCAGGTCTTGGCAATCTTCGATCCCGACTGAAAGGCGGACCAGACCGTCCGTGATGCCCACCGCCGCCCGCTGCTCGGGCGGGATGGAGGCGTGGGTCATGATGGCCGGATGCTCGATCAGGCTTTCGACGCCGCCGAGGGATTCGGCCAGGGTGAACAGGCGTGTGCGTTCCAGCAGCTTGCGGCTGGGGGCCAGGCCGCCCTTGATCTCCACCGAGATGATGCCGCCGAAGCCGCCGGTCATCTGGCGTTTGGCCAGCTCATGCTGCGGGTGGGACTTGAGGCCCGGGTAGATGACCTTCTCGACGGCCGGATGCGCCTCGAGCCATTCGGCGATCTTCAGGCCGCTTTCGCAGTGGCGCTGCATGCGCAGGGCCAGGGTCTTGAGGCCCCGCAGCGCCAGGAAGCTGTCGAACGGGCCGCTGATGGCCCCGACGGCGTTCTGCAGGAACTTCATCTGGGCGCCGAGCTCCTCGTTGTCGCCGACGATGGCGACGCCGCCGACCATGTCCGAATGGCCGTTGAGGTATTTGGTCGTCGAGTGGGTGACCAGATCGAAGCCCAGCTCCAGCGGCCGCTGCACATAGGGGCTGGCGAAGGTGTTGTCGGCGACCGTGAGCAGGCCATGCTTCTTGGCCAGCTGGGCGACGGCCGCCAGGTCGACCAGCCGCAGGGTCGGGTTGGTCGGGGTCTCGACCCACAGCATCTTGGTCTCGGGCCGGATGGCGGCCTCGATGGCGGCCAGGTCGCTCATGTCGACGAAGCTGAACGACAGGCCGGCCGAGCGCTTCTTGACCCGCTCGAACAGCCGGTAGCTGCCGCCGTAGAGGTCGTCGGTGGCGATGACGTGGGCGCCGGTGTCCAGGCACTCCATCACCGTCGCCGCGCAGGCCAGGCCCGAGGCGAAGGCGAACGCCTGAGTCCCGCTCTCCAGGTCGGCGATGCAGCGCTCGAAGGCGAAGCGGGTCGGGTTCTGGCTGCGGGCGTACTCATAGCCCTTGTGCACGCCGGGGCTTTCCTGGGCGTAGGTGCTGGTGGCGTAGATCGGCGGCATCACCGCCCCCGTCGTCGGGTCGGGGCTCTGGCCGGCGTGGATGGTGCGGGTGGCGAAGGCCAGGCGGTTCTTGCCGTCGGTGGGGGTGCTCATCACTCTTCGGGTCCTGGCATCTTCTGGAAGTTGAAGCGGGCCGGTTGCGGCGTGATCCAGCCGGCGGCCTCGCTGAGATAGACATTCGACACCGCGACGAAAGTCTCGGGTGCGTCGAGGGTGGCGGCGAACAGGTTGACCAGGGCCGTATTGCCCGCCGACTGGGCCCAGACCCGCCCACCGCAACGGGCGCAGTGATGGGTCTGGACCCGGTGGCCGGTCTCGGAATCGCGATGGTAGGCGTGAGTCTCGCCGGTGAAGGCCACCGTCCCGGCCGGAACCGAGAAGGCCGAAACGAACGGCGCGCCGCTCAGCTTCTGGCAGGCGTTGCAGTGGCAGTTGACCGACCACACCGGCGGGGCCGTGCAGACATAGCGCACGGACCCGCACAGGCAGCCGCCGGAAAACGGCGGCGCCATCCCGGCCAGGGCCTTCATCAGGCGGTCCGGCGCAGGTGGTTGATGAGGTCCACCCGGGTGATCAGGCCCAGCAGTTCGTCGCCGTCCATGACCACCGCCACCTCGTCGCGCTCGAACACCGGGTTGAGCGCCGACAGCGGCTGGTGGCTTTCCAGGGTGCGGACGTTGCGGGTCATGGCCGCCCCGACCTTGGAGGCGAAGCCTTCGCCGTCATGAGCGCGTGCGACGGCGGTCAGGACGTCGCTCTCGTCGAGGATGCCGACCAGCTTGCCGTGATCGACCACCGGCAGCTGGCTGATGTCGGCGCTGCGCATGCGGTTGTAGGCGGTCAGCAGGGTGTCGTCCGGGCCGATGGTAATCACCCCGCCGTCGCTGTAGCGCTTGGCGATCAGGTCGGAGATGTCGCCCCGCGCCTGGCGGTCCTCGAAGCCGTGGGCGGAGACCCACAGGTCGTTGAACATCTTGGTCAGGTATTTGGCGCCGGTGTCGCAGACGAGACTCACCACCCGCTTGGGCTCGGTCTGCTCGCGGCAGTATTTCAGCGCCGCCGCCAAGAGGGTGCCCGACGAGCTGCCGGCCAGGATGCCTTCCTTCTGCAGCAGTTCACGGGCCGTCTCGACGCTCTCGCGGTCGCTGATGGCGTAGGCCTTGGAGACCAGGTCCATCTGGGCGTTGGCCGGGATGAAGTCCTCGCCGATGCCCTCGACGATCCAGCTGCCGGCCTCGCCGTAGGTGCCGGTGTTGACGTAGTCGTAAAGGATCGAGCCGACCGGATCGGCCAGGATCATCTTGGTCTTCGGACTGTGCTTCTGGAAGTAGCGGCCAAGGCCGGTGAGCGTGCCGCCCGACCCGACCCCGACCACCATGGCGTCGATGTCGCCGTCCATCTGGGTGAGGATCTCGGGGCCCGTCGTCGTCTCGTGGGCGTAGGGGTTTGCCGGGTTCTCGAACTGGTTGACGTACAGCGAGCCCGGCAGGCCCTGGGCGATGGTCTGGGCCATGTCCTGGTAGTATTCGGGGTGGCCCTTGCCGACGTCCGAGCGGGTGATGCGCACATCGACGCCCATGGCCCGCAGGTGGAGGATCTTCTCCCGCGCCATCTTGTCCGGCACGATCAGGATCAGCTTGTAGCCCTTCAGGGTGGCGACCTGCGCCAGGCCCAGGCCCGTGTTGCCGGCCGTCGCCTCGATGATGACCCCGCCGGGCTTGAGGGTTCCGTCCTTCTCGGCCGCCTCGATCATCGAGCGGGCGATGCGGTCCTTGATCGAGCCGCCGGGGTTCTGGTTCTCCAGCTTGAGGAACAGGCGGCAGAGGCCGGTGTCGATCTTGCTGACCTCGACCATGGGCGTCATGCCGATGAGGTCGAGCGCCGAGTGCGAGGCGGCGGGCAATTGCGTCATGGGGTTTTCCGGTGAACGCCCCTCAGGAGGCGGAATTGTCCCCTGCCTAACGCGTCAGCGGGCATGAAGGAAGCGCAAGCCTGCGTTACAGCGGCAGACCCGTGCGCGAGGCGGCGTCGAGCAGGAAGTCCTCCAGGTCGCCTTCCTCGTAGAGGTAGCCGTCGATCCCGGCCGCCCTGGCCGCCTGCATGTCGGCCGGCTTGTCGCCGATCATCAGGGCGCGGCCGGGCGCGATGCCGAAGTCGCTGAGCGCCCGCAGGATCATGCCGGGGTTGGGCTTGCGGTCAGGGTGGTCGGCCTGGCGGTAGCGATCCTCAGCGGCGGCCTCGTGGAAGGGGCAGAAGTAGATGCCGTCGATGCGGCCGCCCTCGGCCGCCAGCTGCCGCTTCATCTCGGCATGGAAGCCGTGCATCTGGTCTTCGCTGTAGTAGCCCCGGCCGATCCCCGACTGGTTGGTGGCGATCAGCACCATCCCGCCAGCCTCGTTGACCCGCCGGATGGCGGCCTTGGCGCCGGGGATCCAGACCAGCTTGGCCGGCTCATAGGCATAGCCGTAGTCCTCGTTGAGGACGCCGTCGCGGTCGAAGATCACGGCGAAAGGGGCGGGCATGGGCCGTATGTAGGGTGCGTCGGCGACCCGGGCCAAGCCCGCTCACGTCGGCATGGACCGCCTTTTTCGATCCGCCATCTCCAGGAGCAGGGTCGCCGCCACCCTGGCGCCGTCGGTGCGGATCTGGCCCGCCACCTCTGTCGCCCGGTCGCGGGTTTCGGGGGCCAGGGCGATGCCAAGCGCCGCCGACAGCGACTCCGCCGTCAAGGCCGGCCCGTCGTGGGCCGCGCCGACGCCCAGCGCCGCCACGCGGGCCGCATGGTAGGGCTGGTCGGCGATCTGGGCGACCACCACCTGAGGCGCCCCGGCCCGGGCGGCCGTGTGGGTGGTGCCGGCCCCGCCGTGGTGGACGACGGCGGCAAGGCGGGGGAACAGGGCCTGCTGGTTGATCTCGCCGATGACCAGGACGTCGTCGCCGGCCGCCTCCAGGTCGAGTCCGGCCCAGCCCTGGCCGAGGATCAGCCGGCGGCCGTGGGCGCGGGCCGCCTCCAGGCCGGCCCGGGCGGCGGCCTTCAGCACCGGCATCGGCATGCTGCCGAAGCCCAGGTAGACCGGCGGCGCGCCGGCGCTCAGGAAGGCTTCGACGGGCTCCGGCAGGGGGCGCTCGTCGGGCAGGATCCAGGCGCCGGTCTGCACCGGATGGATGAGGTCGGTCGGCAGCCAGGGGGCCAGCACCGGGTCCGCCGCCAGCAGGGGCCGGTCAGTCATCACGTGGTCGCGCAGGCCCGCCACCGGCGGCAGGCCGAGGCGGCTGCGCAGGGCGCTGGTCGCGGCGCCGAAGATGCCGTTCATCGCATCGCTGTTCAGCGCCCAGAGCCGCCGGTTATCGGTGATCTCCTCAGGCACGGGGTGGCCCGGGAAGGCCAGGGGTCGGTGATGCTCCGACGGCAGGAAGGCCGGGCAGTAGGCGCCATGGACGTGCGGCAGACCCCGCAGCTCGGCGACGCAGACGGCGGCGACCGTCGAAGGAAACAGGCCGATGTCAAAGATCGCGTCGCAGCCCTCGGCCGCCGCCATCAGGACCTCGAACTGGCCGTTCAGCACCAGGGCGGCGCGCTCGGGCAGGGTCATGGGCGGATCGTTGGCCAGGGCCCCGGCGATCCACTGGCGCACGGAGGTGAAGGCGGGAACCAGGGTGGCGCCGGCCCGCGTCACCAGGGCGGCGAATTCCGTATCGGGCGGGGCGCAGACCACCGCCTCTCCGCCGAGCGCCTGAACCTGAGCCGCCAGGCCCGCCACCGGCTCGACATCACCCCGCGATCCAAAGGTCGACAGCAAGATACGCATCTGATGCTCCCATGGGTTTGAGGGCTCCGAAGACTGCGCATAAATCGCCGCCTGCCAATTCTTGATCTTGGATGTTTCGTCCCCACTTCCAATCCAGGCAGGGCGAGACGTCCGCCGTTTCCCCTATGCTGGCCGCCATGGGCCTGATGTTCACCAAACGCCTGCGCGAGCCGATCCGGCGTGGCGAGATCGACTGCACCGTGCGCATCTGGCAGTCGCCCAGGGTCAAGGTCGGCAACCGCTACGCCATGGAGGGCGGGGAGGTGGAGGTGCTGCGCATCCGCCAGATCGAGCTGGCCGACATCACGCCGGCGCTGGCGCGGCGGTCAGGGTTCGAGGGGGTCGTCGACCTTTTGAAGGTCGCCAAGCATGGCTCGGGGCAGAACGTCTATCTGATCGACTTCGTGTTTCACCCGGCCGAGTGACGGCGCCCTAAGGGGACAGGTTGGCTGCGGAGCAGCCTACCTGTCCCCGGTCAGCGCCGGCGACGGGGCCTGGCGGGATCCAGCCGCCTAAAACGCCCTGCCAACCGGCCGGGCAGGCGCCTTCTCCAGTCAGCGAGCAAACCGGGGACAGGTAGCGCACTTGCGTGCGCAACCTGTCCCCCCTCGACGGCCGAACCATTTTATTTTAAGCTTAAAGCATGTCGAGACAGCCGCCTGTCCGCAACATAGCCATCGTCGGGGCCGGCCCCGGCGGGCTCTATCTCGCCATCTCCCTGAAGCTGCGCGATCCGACCCTCCAGGTGACGGTGCATGAGCGCAACCGGCCGGACGACACCTTTGGCTGGGGGGTGGTGTTCTCGGATCAGACGCTGGCCAATCTGAAGGCCAACGATCCGGAGACGGCGGGCCTCATCGAGGCGGCCTTCGTCCACTGGGACGACATCGACGTCCATATCCATGGCCAGACGATCCGCTCCGGCGGCCATGGCTTCGCGGGGATCGGGCGGCAGCGGCTGCTGAACATCCTGCACGGGCGGGCGCGGTCACTCGGCGTCGATCTGCGCTTCGAAAGCGAGGTCGATCCGGCGGCGCTGGAGGCCGATCTGGTGGTCGCCGCCGACGGGCTGAACAGTCGGGCGCGCAACGAGCGGCCCGAGGTGTTCGGCGTCGATGTCGACGTGCGGGCCAACAAATATGTCTGGCTGGGGACGGCCAAGGCCTTCGACGCCTTCACCTTCGCCTTCGCCCTGACCCCGCACGGCTGGATCTGGGCCCATGCCTACCGGTTCGAGGAGGGCGGCTCGACCTTCATCGTCGAATGTTCGGAGGCGACCTGGCGCGGGCTGGGCTTCGACCGCATGGACCAGGACGAGACCTGCCGGGCGGCCGAGGCGCTGTTCGCCGACTGGCTGGACGGCCATGCGCTGATGAGCAATGCGCGGCATCTGCGCGGCTCGGCCTGGCTCAACTTTCCGCGGGTGGCCTGTTCGAGCTGGCGGGACGGCAGGCTGGTGCTGCTCGGCGACGCGGCCCACACGGCCCACTTCTCGATCGGCTCGGGCACCAAGCTGGCCTTCGAGGACGCCATCCGTCTCGCCGAGGCGGTGACGGAGAGCGACGATCTGGATGCAGGCCTCGCCGCCTACGAGGCCGACCGGCGGGTCGAGGTGCTGAAGCTGCAGAGCGCCGCCCGCAACTCGACCGAATGGTTCGAGACCCTGGAGCGCTACACGAGCCTCGACCCCCTGCAGTTCGCCTACAGCCTGCTGACCCGCAGCCAGCGGGTCAGCCATGAGAACCTGCGGCTGCGCGACGGCGACTTCCTGGCCGGCCTCGAGCGCTGGTTCGCAACCCAGGCCGGGGCGCCGCCGAGCCGCAAACCGCCGCCGCCGATGTTCACGCCGCTGCGGCTTAGGGGACTGACCCTGCCCAACCGCGTGGTGGTCTCGCCGATGTGCATGTACGCCGCCGAGGACGGCCTGGTCGGCGACTTCCACCTCGTCCACCTCGGCGGCCGGGCGCTCGGTGGCGCCGGCCTGGTGTTCACCGAGATGACCGACGTCAGCGCCGACGGCCGCATCTCGCCCGGTTGCGCCGGGATGTACCGCGAGGACCATCGCGACGCCTGGGCCCGTATCGTCGACTTCGTTCATGCCCAGGGCGCGCGGATCTGCCAGCAGCTGGCCCACGCCGGCCGCAAGGGTTCGGTCGAGCGCCCCTGGGGGCCGCGCGCCGACCTGCCGCTGGAAGAGGGCGGCTGGGAGCTCATCGCCCCCTCCCCCATCCCCTGGTCGGACCGCGACCAGGTCCCGCGCCAGATGACCCGCGCCGACATGGACCGGGTGACCGCCGACTTCGTCCGCGCCACGCGCCTGGCCGACGAGGCCGGCTTCGACATGGTCGAGCTGCACTGCGCACACGGCTATCTGCTGTCGTCCTTCCTGACGCCCGTCTCCAACAAGCGGACTGACGACTACGGGGGCGGGCTCGAGAACCGCCTACGCTTTCCGCTGGAGGTGTTCGCCGCCATGCGCGCCGCATGGCCGGACGACAAGCCGATGTCGGTGCGGCTGTCGGCCACCGACTGGGTGGACGACGGCATCACCCCGGAGGAGTCGGTCGCCATCGCCCGGGCCTTCGCGCAGGCCGGTTGCGACCTGATCGACGTCTCGGCCGGCCAGACCAGCGAGGCGGCCCAGCCGGTCTACGGCCGCATGTTCCAGACCCCGTTCAGCGACCGCATCCGCAACGAGGCCGGGGTGGCGACCATGGCGGTCGGCAACATCTACGAGACCGACCACGTCAACTCGATCCTGGCCGCCGGCCGGGCCGACCTCTGCGCCCTGGCCAGGCCGCACCTGGCCGACCCCAACTGGACCCTGCGGGCCGCCGCCGAGCAGGGCTGGTTCTCAGCGCCGCCGCCCGTGCAGTACCTGGCCGGCTTCAGCCAGCTGGCCCGCAATCTTGAACGTCAGCAACAACAGGGACCGGTATGAGCCTCACAGGCAGACACGCCGTGGTCACCGGCGCCGGCTCGGGCATCGGCCGGGCCTGCGCTTTGGCCCTGGCCGGCGCGGGCGCCTGCGTCACCCTGATCGGCCGCCGGCATGAGGCGCTGGAAGAGACCCGCCAGCTGATCGGCGAAGCCGCCGCCACGGCCGCCGCCGACGTCACCGACGCGGCCGCCCTGGCCACCGCCCTGGAGCGGGGCCGGATGCACTTCGGCGCCATCGACATCCTGATCAACAACGCCGGCGGGACCAGCTCGGCCCCCTTCCTGAAGACCAGCGCCGCCGATTTGCGGGCCTCTCTGGCCCTCAACCTCGAGGCCCCGGCCGAGGCCGCCCGTCAGGTCCTGCCGGCCATGCTGGAGCGGGGTTGGGGCCGCATCGTCAACATCGCCTCGACGGCGGGGCTGAAAGGCTACGGCTACGTCTCGGCCTATGTCGCCGCCAAGCACGGCCTGGTCGGCCTGACCCGCGCCCTGGCCCTGGAGGTCGCCGCCAAGGGGGTGACGGTCAACGCCGTCTGCCCCGGGTTCACCGACACCGACCTGGTCGCCCGCTCCGTGCAGACCCTGGTGGGCAAGACCGGGCGCAGCGAGGACGAAGCCCGAGCCGCCCTGTTCACCACCAACCCGCTGGGCCGCCTGATCACACCGCAGGAGGTCGCCGCCCTGGTGCTCTGGCTGTGCGGCGAGGAGGCGGCGGCCGTCAACGGCGCGGCCCTGCCGGTCGCCGGGGGCGAGCTGTGAGCGCCGACGGCGGCGCTCTGCCCGACCGCCTCGGCGGCGCGCCGGACGGCAAGCGCTCCCTGCGCCTGTGGCTGCGGCTGCTGACCTGTTCCACCGCCATAGAGCAGCGCATCGCCCAGCGCCTGCGCGACGATTTCGGCTCCACCCTGCCGCGTTTCGACATGCTCTCGGCCCTCGACCGGGCCGGCGAGGCGGGCCTGACCATGGGCGAGCTGTCGCGGATGCTGATGGTCAGCAACGGCAACGTCACCGGCCTCGCCGCCCGGCTGAAGGCCGACGGCTGGGTCGAGCGGCTGGCCAGCGGCGACCGGCGGGTGCAGCGGCTGCGGCTGACGGCGCCCGGCCAGACGCGGTTCGACGAGATGGCCGCCGCCCATGAACACTGGATCGAAGACCTGCTGTCCGGCCTGACCGCCGGCGAGGCCGAAGACCTGACCCGCCTGCTGGAGCGAACCAAGAAATCGCTGCAGGCCACCGCTGGAGGAGCGAACCCATGAAGGCGAGCGATTATCGCGCCGAGCATTTCCTGTGGTCGGTGGAGGGCGGGGTCGGGACCCTGACCCTCAACCGGCCGGAGCGGAAGAACCCGCTGACCTTCGAGAGCTACGCCGAGATGCGCGACCTGTTCCGCAGCCTCGCGCAGGCCGACGACTGCAAGGCGGTGGTGATCACCGGGGCCGGCGGCAACTTCTCCTCCGGCGGCGACGTGCATGAGATCATCGGGCCGCTGACGAAGATGAGCATGCCGCAGTTGCTCGCCTTCACCCATATGACCGGCGATCTGGTGAAGGCCATGCGGGCCTGTCCCCAGCCGTTGATCGCCGCCATCGACGGGGTCTGCGCCGGGGCCGGGGCGATCATGGCCATGGCCAGCGACATGCGGATCGCCACCCCCAGGGCCAAGACCGCCTTCCTGTTCACCCGCGTCGGGCTGGCCGGCTGCGACATGGGCGCCTGCGCCATCCTGCCCCGGCTGATCGGCCAGGGACGGGCCTCGGAGCTGCTGTTCACCGGCAGGACGATGACCGCCGACGAGGGCGAGCGCTGGGGCTTCCACAATCGGCTGGTCGAGTCCGAGGCGCTGATGGAGACGGCCGTCGAACTGGCGAGGAGCCTGGCCAGTGGCCCGACCTTCGCCCACGGCATGACCAAGACCCAGCTCAACGTCGAATGGGACATGAGCCTGGACGCCGCCATCGAGGCCGAGGCCCAGGCCCAGGCCATCTGCATGCAGACCCAGGATTTCCGCCGCGCCTACGAGGCCTTCGCCGACAAGCGCCAGCCGGTGTTCGAGGGGAACTAGGGCGATGGGCGAGAGCGCGCATCTCGACCGCTTCGTCCTCGACAACCTGCCGGCGGAGGATCAGCGGCCGGTCCTGCTGCTGGACGGTCTCGACTATCCGCCCCGCCTGAACGCCGCCGCCGAACTGTTGCGGCGGGCCAGGGCCGCGGCCGGGCCGGACGGGCCGGCGCTGCTGTGGAAGACCGGCCGGCTGGGCTGGGATGAGCTCGACGCCGCTTCCGACCGCATGGCGCGGGTGCTGGTCGAGGACCTCGGCGTCGTGCCCGGCAACCGGGTGCTGCTGCACGGGCCCAATGTCGCCTGGGTGCTGACCGCCTGGTTCGCCATCCTCAAGGCGGGCGGGGTGGTGGTGGCGACCATGCCGATGCTGCGGCCGGGCGAACTGGCGACGGTGGTCCAGAAGGCGCAGGTCGCCGTCGGCCTGATCGACGCGGCCCTGATCGAGGCCGCCGCCGAGGCCCGCGCCGCCGCCCCGGTCCTCAGCCGCGTGATGGACAGCGGCGTCCTGCAGGCGGCCGCCGCCGGCAAGCCGCCCGGATTCGAAGCCGTCGACACCGCCGCCGAGGATCCGGCCCTGATCGCCTTCACCAGCGGCACGACCGGCAAGCCCAAGGGCTGCGTCCACCTGCACCGCGACATCCTCAGCCTGGCCGACACCTTCGCCCGCCATATCCTGCGGCTGACGCCGGCCGACGTCGCCGTCGGCACCCCGCCGATCGCCTTCACCTTCGGGCTGGGCGGGCTGGTGGTGTTCCCGGCCGCGGCCGGGGCCGCCACGGCCCTGTGCGACCGCCCGGGCTTCGAGGCCCTGGCCGAGACCATCGCCGCCCATCGGGCCAGCGTGCTGTTCACCGCTCCGACCGGCTACCGCGCCCTGCTCAGGCTGGCCGCCGACCATGACCTGTCGTCCCTGAAGACCTGCGTCTCGGCCGGCGAGCCCCTGCCGGCCGCCACCTCGGACGCCTGGTACGAGGCGACGGGGGTGCGGATCATCGACGGCATCGGCTCGACGGAGATGTTCCACGTCTTCATCTCGGCCCGGGGCGAGGACATCCGGCCGGGCGCCACCGGCAAGGCGGTCCCGGGCTTTACGGCCCGCATCCAGGACGAGGCCGGCCAACCCCTGCCGGCCGGCGAGACCGGCCGGCTGGCCGTGCGCGGCCCGACCGGCTGCCGCTACCTGGCCGATGAGAGGCAGCAAAGCTACGTGCGGGACGGCTGGAACCTGACCGGCGACATCTACCGGCTCGACGAGGACGGCTACTTCTGGTTCGTGGCCCGGGCCGACGACATGATCATCTCCTCCGGCTACAACATCGGCGCGCCGGAGGTGGAGAACGCCCTCCTGCGCCATCCGGCCGTCGCCGAGGCGGCGGTGATCGGCGTGCCCGATCCCGAGCGCGGCCAGATATGCAAGGCCTTCGTGGTGCTGAACCCCGGCTTCGCGGGCGGCGATGACCTGAAAGCGGAACTGCAGGCCCATGTGAAGGGCGCCATCGCCCCCTACAAATACCCGCGCGCCCTGGAGTTCCGGGAGACGCTTCCCAAGACCCAGACCGGCAAGCTGCAACGCTTCCGGCTCAAGGAGACGTAAGGTGCACACCGTCCTGCTCCCCGAAGGCTGGCCCCGGCCCAAGGGCTATTCGAACGGCATTTCAGCGCAAGGCCGCATGGTCTTCGTCGCCGGCCAGATCGGCTGGGACCCGGCCGGCGCCTTCCCGGACGGCTTCGCCGCCCAGCTGCGCCAGGTGCTGGTCAATACGCTGGCCGTGCTGGCCGAGGCGCAGGCGGGACCCGAGCACATCGTCCGGATGACCTGGTACGTCGTCGACAAGCGCGAGTACCTGGCCTCCCTCCGCGAGATCGGCGCCCTCTGGCGCGAGCTGATCGGCCCCCACTATCCGGCCATGGCCGTGGTCGAGGTCAAAGGGCTCGTCGAGGACGCCGCCTTGGTTGAGATTGAAACGACGGCCGTCCTCTAAACTCCGTCATCCCGGAAGCCCCGCAGGGGCATCCGGGATGACGGGCTAGAGGGGATCAGGCCGCCTGACGACCACCGGCCAGGAAGTCCATCTTGCCGATCGGGGCGCCTTCCTTGCGCAGCAGGCCGTAGGCCGTGACGCAGTGGAAGTAGAAGTTCGGCAGCGAGAAGTTGAACAGGAAGTCGCGGCCGGTGAAGGTCATGGCCCCGTTCGGGAACTTCAGCTCGATGGAGGCGGCTTCGCGGCCGTTGACCTGTTCGGGCTTGATGGTCTGCAGGAAGGCGATGGTCTTGGCCAGGCGGTCGCGCAGCTGGTCGATGGTGGTCTCGGTGTCCGGCATCGACGGCGCCTCGATGTTGGCCAGGCGGGCGGCGCCGCCCTTGGCCGAGTCGCTGACCATCTGGATCTGGCGGGTCAGGGGATGCATGTCGGGGGCGAGACGGGAGTCCAGCCAGCTGGCGATGTTGGGGCCGGCGTGGCTGCTCGACTTGTCGAGGATGGCGACCAGGTTGCGCAGGCCGTTGAGATAGACCGGGATCGAGACGTCGTAGAGCGACAGGGACATTTAGGCGTTCCTCCTGAAACAGCGTTGGCGTGGAGATGGGGCCCGAGCGGTTCGTTGCCAATAGGAACCATCGCTTCAAAATTCCGATCATCCCGACGAAAGTCGGGACCCAGGGGCCACTTGCCCAAGGGGTTCAGCTCTGATCAGCGCCAGCCCGTCGCCGGGTTTGCCAGCTGGGTCCCGACTTTCGTCGGGATGATCGGAGGGGGGGGGTATGGCGGTGGGCTTTGCCCCGGCCTAGAAGCGAAAGCGTGCCAGCCCCATCCGACATCCTCGATCTTCGTGACCGGCTGAAGGCCTGGCTGTTCGAGGACGCCCTGCCGCTGTGGTGGAATGTCGGGACCGACCATGCGCGCGGCGGGTTTTTTGAGAAGCTGACGCTGGACGCCGAGCCGGTCGCCCTGCCCCGGCGCACGCGGGTGGTCGCCCGGCAGACCTATGTCTTCGCCCAGGCCGGCCGCATGGGCTGGACCGGGCCCTGGCGCGAGGCGGTGGCCCATGGGCTGGCCAGCCTGACCGGGCCGTTGACCCGGCCTGACGGCCTGTTCCGCTTTTCCGTCGACGAGGCCGGGGTCCCGGTCGACGACAGCGCCCAGCCCTATGAGCAGGCGTTCGGCCTGTTGGCCCTGTCGGCCGCCCGGCAGGCGCTGGGGCCGGGGCATGGGCTGGAGTCGCTGGCCCAGCGGACCCGCGCCGCCCAGGCGCAAGCGATCGGTCGGCCCGACGGCGGGGTGCATGACGACGCCTCGCGCACAGCGCCGCTGCGGGCCAATCCGCTGATGCATCTGTTCGAGGCGGCGCTGGCCTGGCGCGAGGCCGGCGACGACGGCGGCTGGAGCGACCTGTCGAACCGTATCGCCCGGCTGGCCCGGGAGCATCTGATCCAGCCCAGCGGCGGTCTGCCCGAGCTGTTCGATCTCGACTGGGCCCCGCTGCCCGAGGCTGAGGTCGAGCCGGGCCACCAGTTCGAATGGGGCTTCCTGCTGCTGCGCCACGCGGCCCTGGCCGACAACGAGGCCTCGCGGCAGGCGGCCCGGGCCCTCATCGCCCTGGCCGAACAGACCGGCATCGATGCCGGACGCGGCGTCGCCCTCGCCGCCCTCGACCAGCACTTCGGCCCCCTCGACCGCACCGCCCGCCTGTGGCCGCAGACCGAGCGGACCCGGGCCGGCGCCCTGCTGGCCGCCATCGATCCGGAGGGCGGCTGGCCGATCGCCGGGCGCGGCGCGCGAAGCCTGCTCGCCTACCTCGCCACCCCGCGCCCGGGCCTGTGGTTCGAGAACATGGAGGCGGACGGCGCCTTCCGCGACGAGCCCTCGCCGGCCTCGTCGCTGTACCATCTGGTCGGGGCCATCCAGGCGCTGGATGAAGCTTGTCTGACAGCGCCATCATGATCGCTCGTTTGCGCGCCGCCGCCTCGCTCCCTAAGTCCCACGGCGAAGGGGCCCCCCGGCTGTTCGCGGCCGGGTCTTCAACAGGATCGTTTGCACCGTGGCCCTCCTTGCGCCAGTTCTCGAGCGCGCCCTCCCGCCAGAGCCGTTCATGACGCCTTCCCGCCTGACCCACCTGCAGCGCCTGGAGGCCGAGAGCATCCACATCATGCGCGAGGTCGTGTCCGAGGCCGAGCGGCCGGTGATGCTGTACTCGATCGGCAAGGACAGCGCGGTCATGCTGCACCTCGCCGCCAAGGCCTTCTATCCGTCCAAGCCGCCCTTCCCGCTGCTGCACGTCGATACGACCTGGAAGTTCCAGGCCATGTACGAGATGCGCGAACGCATGGCCCAGGAGCTGGGCTTCGAACTGCTGGTCCATAAGAACCCCGAAGCGGTCGAGAAGGGCATCAACCCCTTCGACCACGGCTCGGCCGTTCACACCGACGTCTGGAAGACCGAGGGCCTCAAGCAGGCGCTCGACAAGTACGGCTTCGACGCGGCCTTCGGCGGGGCCCGCCGTGACGAGGAGAAGTCCCGCGCCAAGGAACGCATCTTCTCCTTCCGCTCAGCCCAGCACCGCTGGGACCCCAAGAACCAGCGGCCGGAGCTGTGGAAGCTCTACAACGCCCGCAAGAGCCCCGGTGAGAGCGTGCGGGTGTTCCCGATCTCCAACTGGACCGAGCTGGACATCTGGCAATACATCCACCTGGAGAACATCCCCATCGTGCCGCTCTACTTCTCGGATGTCCGTCCGGTCGTGGAACGCGACGGGACGCTGATCATGGTCGATGACGACCGCATGCCGCTGCGGCCGGGCGAGACACCGATGATGAAGTCGGTCCGCTTCCGCACCCTGGGCTGCTACCCGCTGACCGGCGCCGTCGAGAGCACGGCGACGACCCTGCCGCAGATCATCCAGGAGATGCTGCTGACCACCACCAGCGAGCGCCAGGGCCGGATGATCGACCACGATCAGGCGGCGTCCATGGAGAAGAAGAAGCAGGAGGGGTATTTCTGATGGCCGCCCCCTCCACCGACCATGCTCGCGAAGGCGGGCATCCATGCATGGCCAACCCGATGCGCCGGCGCCCAGAGGCCACCCGCGTATGGATGCCCGCCTTCGCGAGCATGGTCGGGGTTGAGGTGAGCGTCTGATGGCCCACGTTTCCGAACTCATCGAGACCGATATCGAGGCCTACCTCGAGGCCCACCACCACAAGAGCCTGCTGCGCTTCATCACCTGCGGCAGCGTCGATGACGGCAAGTCGACCCTGATCGGGCGGCTGCTCTACGATTCCAAGATGATCTTCGAGGACCAGATGGCGGCCCTCGAGGCCGACTCCAAAAGGATCGGCACCCAGGGCGGCAAGATCGATTTCGCCCTGCTGGTCGACGGCCTGGCCGCCGAGCGGGAACAGGGCATCACCATCGATGTCGCCTACCGCTTCTTCTCGACCGAGAGCCGCAAGTTCATCGTCGCCGACACCCCCGGCCACGAGCAGTACACCCGCAACATGGTCACCGGGGCCTCGACCGCCGACGTCGCGGTGATCCTCATCGACGCCCGCAGGGGCGTGCTGACCCAGACGCGGCGGCACAGCTATCTGGTCTCCCTTCTGGGCATCAGGAACATCGTCCTGGCCATCAACAAGATGGACCTGGTGGACTGGTCGCAGGACCGGTTCGAGGCGATCCTCGCCGAGTACCGCGCCTTCGCCGCCCAGATCGGCCTGACCGGCTTCACCGCCATCCCGATGTCGGCGCTCGACGGCGACAACATCACCGCCCCCAGCGACAAGGCCCCCTGGTACGACGGCCCGCCGCTGATGCGCTGGCTGGAGGAGGCGCCCGTCGAGGCTGACCTGCAGGGCCAGTCGTTCCGCATGCCGGTGCAGTGGGTCAACCGGCCCAACCTCGACTTCCGGGGCTTCTCCGGCCAGGTCGCGGCCGGCACGGTCAAGCCGGGCGACCGTATCCGCGTCCTGCCGTCGGGCCGCGAGTCCAAGGTGGCCCGCATCGTCACCCTGCCGGGCGATCTCGACCAGGCCGTCGCCGGCCAGTCGATCACCCTGACCCTGGCGGACGAGATCGACATCTCCAGAGGCGACGTCATCGCCGCCGCCGACGATCCGGTCGCCGTCGCCGACCAGTTCGAGGCCACCCTGGTCTGGATGGACGACGAGCCGATGCTGCCCGGCCGGCCGTACCTGCTGAAGATCGGGGCCCAGACCGTCCAGGCGACGATCACCGAGCCCAAGTACCGGGTCAACGTCAACACCCTGGAACACACCGCCGCCAAGCGCCTGGACCTCAACGAGATCGGGGTCTGCAACCTGTCGCTGGCCAAGGCCATCCCGTTCACTCCCTATGCCGAGAACCGCGATCTGGGCGGCTTCATCCTCATCGACCGGATCAGCAACCGCACGGTCGGGGCCGGCATGCTGCACTTCGCCCTGCGCCGGTCGGACAACATCCACTGGCAGGCCACCGACGTCGACAAGGCCGCCCGCGCCGGCCTGAAGGGCCAGAAGGGCCGGGTCGTCTGGTTCACCGGCCTGTCCGGGGCCGGCAAGTCGACCATCGCCAACCTGGTCGAGAAACGCCTGCACGTCCTGGGCCGCCACACCTACCTGCTGGACGGCGACAACGTCCGCCACGGCCTCAACCGCGACCTCGGCTTCACCGAGGAGGACCGGGTGGAGAACATCCGCCGGGTGGCCGAGGTGGCCAAGCTGATGGTCGACGCCGGCCTGATCGTGCTGACCGCCTTCATCAGCCCCTTCCGCGCCGAGCGCCGCCTGGCCCGCGAGCTGATGGGCGAGGGCGAGTTCGTCGAGGTCTTCGTCTCCACCCCGCTGGCCGAGGCCGAGAAGCGGGACGTGAAGGGCCTCTACGCCAAGGCCCGGGCCGGGCAGTTGAAGAACTTCACGGGGGTGGATTCTCCTTATGAAGCGCCGGAGCACGCCGAGATCGTCGTCGACACCACCGGGCTGTCGCCGGTCGAGGCGGCGGAAGTCATCGTCGCCTGGCTGGATGGCGCCGACTAGGTCGAAGCGGCTATTATAGCAGATCGCTTGGAGATTTCTTCCAGTGATTTCAAGGTCATAAGACCAACCGGGTGTCGGCCGAAGACCGTCCGGGTCGCCGCTTTGGCGCCGGATTGGACCACCCTGAAACCACCTTGCCGCGGCGAAAGCCCGGCGGCGTGATCCGCCCGCCCGCAGACGCGGTCGGACGACATTTGAATCCCGGGTATGTCAGGCTTTGGCGAGGGCGAGCAGGTCGGCCAGGGTCGGTTCACGACCGGGCGCGATGGCGGTCCAGGCGGTCTCGAACAGGGCGGCGTTCAGACGTTCGGCGGCGGCCTTCAGACCGGCGGCGGTGTCGGCCTTGAGCGGAAGCTGAGCCAGGGCGCTGGAAGGGTCGAGGCCGCCACCGCCGTAGAGGATGGGCAGGACGCCGAGCTTCAGGGCGTCGAGGGCCACCGTCGAGGGGGTGGAGACGACCACGGCGAAACCGGCGGCGCGGGCGAGGTCGTCGCCCTCGGGCCAGCGGTCGAAGCCGAGGGCGGCGGCGCGGGCCTCGATGGCCTGGCGGACGGACGGATCCAGGCTGTCCAGGATGGGGTGGGGTTTCCAGACCTTGCGGGCCGGGCCGGCGGCCGCGGCGACCGCTTCAAGCAGCGCCGCCTCGCCGGCGACGCCATGGCGGCGGTAGTCGGCGTTCATCGGGTGGATCAGGTTGGAGAGGACCAGCCAGCCTTCGCCGCCGACGGCCGGGGTTGGCGGATCGGCGGGCAGGCTGACAGCGGCGCCGTAGCCGCCGAGCGCCCGGTGCCAACGGGCGTCGGAACCGCACTGGAAGAGGCCGAGGTCGGAGCCGCCGACGAAGTTGAGACCCAGGCTGACGCCGTGCACCCAGTGGACGGTGCGGGCCCCGCGCGCCTGCAGGGCTCGCTCCAGCAGGTGGCTGTCGGCGACACCGGTGTGGCCGAAGACCACCGTGCGCGGGCCGACGGGGAAACGGGCGGCGGCCCAGCGGGCGTGGGTCTCGCCGAGCGCCACGCGGAAACAGATGGCGGCCAGGTCGCGGGAAGCCGGGCGCCAGTCGGCTGTCCCAATCAGGCGGGCGCCTTCGGCCAGGCGGCGGAGGATGGGCGGCAGGGCGGCCAGGGCGCTGGCCAGGTCGAAGGGACGGACCAGGGGGCCGTGCAGGCCGGCCTTCGACAGCGCGCCGCGCAGGGCGACGCGGCTCAGCTGCGGCCGGCCGAGCAGCAGGATGGGGGCGTCCGGCGCCTCGGCGGCGAGGGCGGCGATCAGGTGGCGGGTGCGGTTGGAGATCTCGCCGTGCAGGGCGCCGATCAGCGGGGCGCCGGGGAGCGGCTCGTCGGAGGGCGTAAGCAGGACGGTGCGGACCCAGGCGGCAAGGCCCAGCAGGGCCGCCGGCCAGAAGCCGCCGCCCGCGGAGGGCGCGTCCGGTCCCGCCGCCTGCCGCGCCTTGGCCAGCTCCAGGGCCCAGAGATCGTCTGGCGCGGGCGCGATCACGCCGCCAGCCTCGCCAGGTCGTCGAACAACGCCCCGGTGGCGCGCCGGCCGTCGGCCAGGAAGTCGCCCAGCGCCGCCGCCTCGTCCGGCTCCCAGCGGGCGGCCCGGGCCAGCAGGTCCGGGCTCAGGTCGGCCGGCGTGATGCGCCGCCAGGGGGCCAGGCCGACGTCGTCGAAGGTGGCGCCGATCTTGTGGGTGTTGGACTCCACGGCCAGCACCGGGGTTCGAGCGGCCAGGGCGAAGGTGGCGGCGTGGAAGCGGCCGGTGACCAGCAAGTCGAGCGCGGCGACCTTGGCCATGTAGGCGGCTTCGCCCTGCGTCTCGGCGGCGCGCCAGGCCAGGCGGGCGGCGATCGAACGCAGCAGAAAGGCCGGGTCGGCGAGGTCGCGTTTGGCCACCCCGTCGCGCAGGTTTCGCAAGTCGCCCTTGAGGCCCGGAGCGTTGAAATGGATCGGCAGGGCGAGGCCGCCCAGCCGTTTGCGGGCCGCCTCCAGCTCCAGGGCGACGCCGCGCAGCACGCTGTCGGTGAAGCCCACGCCGGCCCGTTGGCCAGGCGGCGTCACCGGCTCGAACAGCGACAGGTCGGGAACCACCCGGGCGGCGATTTTGGCCGCCTTGACCTGGGCGGCGGAGCGGCTCTCCCGCACGCTGACCAGGGAAAAATCGGCCAGAGCGCGGCTATAGGCCGGGCCGTTGGCGTCCCAGCTGGCGTTGATCAGGGCGGCGGGGACCCCTGCCGCCTTGGCCGCGGCGCCGACGGCCAGCAGGGCGGCGCCGGCCGGCCGGTCGTGATGGATGGTGCCCTCGCCGTTGACGATCACCAGGGCGGCCTTGCGAAACGCCTCGGCGATGGCGGCATCCTTGCGCCAGTCGGCATGGGCCGGAGCGCGGGCGATGACCTCCAGGCCGACCCGGGCCAGCTGCGTTTCCAGCGTGCGCATCACCCGCCAGCAGCCGTGATGCAGGTCGGCCCGGGTGTCGTTGATCAAGACGACCGGCCGCCCCGTAACGGGCCTGGGGCTCACAGACCCGCTTTCCCGCCGGTCCACAGGAAGTTCTCGTAAGGCACCCAGGAGATCTGGGCGAAGGGCGAGAAGAACAGCCAGATGCCCAGGAGCAGGGTGAAGCCGGCGAACACCGCCAGGATCACCGGCACCCGGAACTGCAGCGGCACGAGGTTGGGCAGGCGGGCGAAGATGGCGATCTGGATGGGCAGCAGATACATGCTCATCCGGTCGGTGGCCGCCGCCGCGAACAGCACGGCCGGCGCCATCAGGAGGATCACCCCGGCCATGATGGTGAACAGCGGCCCGTCGTCGTAGCGCTCCATCCATTTGCGCCGGTAGAAGAAGAAGATGCCGGCGGCCAGGATGTTCAGGGCCGCGCGCGGCAGGGCGCCGGAGGCCTGGATGTCGGTGCCGACGTAGCTGGCCTGGTAGTAGGTGGCGGCGTCGCGCAGGAACAGCGAGGCGGCGAAGAACACCAGCCCGCCCAGCACCAGCGGCCAGATCTGCAGCCGGCCATGGATGAACCAGGCGGGCAGGAAGAACACGGCGGTGGAGCGGTGGAACAGCACGCCCAGGCCCACGAACACCAGGTAGCGGAAGACCTTGCGGTCATGGAAGGCGTTGAAGGCCAGCATCAGGAAGCCGATGGCCGTCGCCTGCCGCGTCGCCCCCATGGCGATGCCGATCAGCATGACCGGGGTGGCGAGCGCCAGGGCGCGCCAGAAGTTGGGCTGGCGGTCGAGGAACTTGAACAGGCCAAAGACCAGGATGGCCGCGCAGACGGCGTTGACCCCGTAGATGCCGAGGCCCAGCCGCGAACTGGCCCAGTTGAGGAAGGCGTAGCCCGGCTCGACCGAGGTGATCACATAGTAGAAGTCCGAGGCGTCGGCGCGCTCGAACATTCTCATATAGTTGTTCCAGTCGTGGCCGACGTGGTCACGCAGGCCGATGATCCCGGTCAGCAGGATGCCCAGCAGCACCATCATCACCGCCCGCGACAGGCGGTCGAGACGGTAGGGCGACATGCTGGCCATGACCGGCAGCAGGAACATGGTCCAGTAGAGGATCATTCGGCGATACGCCCCTCACCGGGCGCGTGACGTCGCGCCCCAGAACAAACGATAACTACCCTCGCCGTCCGTCGGACGGAAGGCGGGGCAAAAGGTCAGTCGGCCTCGATCCGGGCCACGAAGGCGTCAGCGTCCGGCCGGGCCGAGAGGAACCAGTCGCGGTCGCGCCTCACCCCCTCGACGGTGTCGGCGGCGATCATCCCCTCGTCGCTGAAGCGCCAGAAGCGATAGCCCAGCGGCGCCAGCGCCGTCTGCACCGCCTCGCCATGGCCGCGCAGGACCTCGCAGATGATGTCCGGCTTGAGCCGGGCCAGGAGGCCCGCCCCGCCGCGCAGCACCTCGCCCTCGAAGCCCTCGACGTCGATCTTCATGGCCATCGGCCCGGTCTCGCCGCCAAAACGGCTGTCCAGGGTGTCGACCGGAATGCTGATGCCGCCCTCGAAGGTCGAGCCCAGCGACAGGGATGAGGGCAGGCTGGAGAGGTCGTTGCTGCGCGGCATGGTCATCGTCCCGACCTCGCCGCCGAGGCCGCAGAGATGGGCCTGCACCCGGCCGATCAGGTCGTTCTCGACGATGTTGCGCTGGATCAGCTGGTGATTGCCGGGAACGATCTCGAAGGCGTGGCTGCGGATGGCCGGATTGACCCGCGCCGCGGTCAGGGCGAACAGGCCGGTGTAGGAGCCGATGTCGAGGAAGAGGTCCGCCTCTGCGCAGAGCAGCTCCATCGCCCGCATGGCCAACCGGTCGCCGCGCCGGCCGGGCCGGCCGTCATGCCAGAACAGCTCGCGGGCGATCTGGTCGACGGTGGGGTCGAGCAGCCGCACCTCCTGGCCGTCCAGGGTGCGGTAGGCGGCCGAATGGATGGCGACCGGCAGGCGATGTTTCCAGGTCCCGCCGGTGACGCGAGCCAGGCCGACCAGCGCCGGGTTGATCAGCGGCAGGGATATGACATTGCGGACCCAGGGCTTGAAGCCGCCCCAGTTCATCCGGCGCATGTCCCGGTCGGAGATCGCTTTTCCTGCCGCCTCGCCCATGCCGATATCCTACAGCACGCCGTTGTAGCCGCGATACCAGTCGACGAAATTACGCACGCCCTCCTCGACGGTCACCTTGGGTTTATAGCCGACGACGCGGGCCAGGTCAGTGACGTCGGCCTCGGTGTCGGGCACGTCGCCGGGTTGCAGGGGCAGCATTTCCATGACCGCCTTGCGGCCGAGGCAGTCTTCCAGCACCTCGATGTAGCGCAACAGCTCGACCTGCTGCTCCGCCCCGATGTTGAACAGGCGGTACGGCGCATTGCTCGTCGCCGGGTCGGGATTGAGGCTGTCCCAAGCCGGGTCTGGCGCGGCCGGCTGGTCCAGCACGCGGACAACGCCTTCGACGATGTCGTCGATGTAGGTGAAGCTGCGCTTGTGTTTGCCGTGGTTGAAGACCTGGATCGGCTCGCCGGCGAGGATCTTCTTGGTGAACAGGAACAGCGCCATGTCCGGCCGGCCCCAGGGGCCGTAGACGGTGAAGAAGCGCAGGCCCGTGCAGGGAAAGCCGTAGAGGTGGGCGTAACTGTGCGCCATCTGCTCATTGGCCTTCTTGGTCGCCGCATAGAGGGTCAGCGGGTGTTCGGCGCTGTTGTGCACCGTGAAGGGCATGTTGGTGTTGGCCCCGTAGACGCTGCTGGTCGAGGCGAAGACCAGGTGCTCGACGCCATTGTGGCGGCAGCCCTCGAGGATATGCAGGAAGCCGGTGACGTTGGACTGCACATAGACGTGGGGGTTGGTCGCCGCGTAGCGCACCCCGGCCTGGGCCGCCAGGTTGATGACCCGCTGGGGCTGGTGTTTGGCGAAGGCCGCCTCCATCGCCTCGCGGTCGGCCAGGTCGATCTTCAGGTGGGTGTAGTTATCGTGGTCGAAGGTTCGGGCCAGGCGGGCGCGCTTCAGCTCGGGATCATAGTAGTCGTTCATGACGTCGAGGCCGATGACCTCGTCGCCGCGCGCCAGCAGCTTCATTGAGACGGCCGAGCCGATGAAACCGGCGCTGCCCGTGACCATGACCTTCATTCTAGGCTTTCCCTCGCCGCTTCATCCGGGCCACCTCTAAAGGCGTCCGTCGACCTTGTCGCGGGGCAGGGCGGATTTGACATCGTACAGGACCGCGCCCGGCTTGCCGAACGCCCGCACACCGTCGGCTCCAAGCTCAAGGAACTGCTTGTGGGCGACGGCCAGAACCACGGCGCTATAGTCGCCGGCCTTCGGTTCGGGGGTGAGGGTCAGGCCATACTCATGCACCGCCTCGGCCGGATCGACCCAGGGGTCGTGGATGTCGATGTCGAGGCCATAGGCCTTCAGCTCATCGACCAAGTCCTTGACCTTGGTGTTGCGCAGGTCCGGGCAGTCTTCCTTGAAGGCCAGGCCGAGGACCAGCACCTTGGCCCCGATCGGATTGATGCCGCGGCCCAAGACGAGTTTGAGGATCTGGCTGGCGACATGGGCGGCCATGCCGTCGTTGATCCGCCGCCCGGCCAGGATGACCTCCGGATGGTGGCCGATCTCCTGGGCCTTGTGGGTCAGGTAGTAGGGGTCGACGCCGATGCAGTGGCCGCCGACCAGGCCCGGCCGGAAGGGCAGGAAGTTCCACTTCGTCCCGGCCGCCTGCAGCACCTCCAGGGTGTCGATGCCCATCTTGCCGAAGATCATGGCGATCTCGTTGATCAGGGCGATGTTCAGGTCGCGCTGGGTGTTCTCGATGACCTTGGCGGCCTCGGCCACCTTGATCGAGCTGGCCTTGTGGGTGCCGGCCGTCACCACCCGGGCGTAGAGGTCGTCGACCAGGGTGGCGGCCTCCTGCGTCGAGCCGGCGGTGACCTTGGTGATGGTGTCGAGGCGGTGCAGCTTGTCGCCGGGATTGGCCCGCTCGGGGCTGTAGCCGCAGAAGAAGTCCTTGTTGAAGGTCAAGCCCGACTTGGCTTCCAGGATCGGGACGCAAACCTCCTCGGTGCAGCCGGGATAGACGGTCGATTCATAGACCACCACGGCGCCGGGGGTCAGGTGGGCGCCGATGCTCTCGCTGGCCTTGCGAATGGCCGTCAGGTCGGGGCGCTTGGCCTCGTCGATCGGGGTCGGCACGGTGACGATGAAGATGTTGCGGCCGGCCAGGTCGGCGGGCTTGTCGCTGTAGGTCAGGCGGCTGGCGGCGGCCAGTTCGTCGGCGGTGACCTCCAGGGTGTGGTCGACGCCGCCCTTGAGGGCGGCGATGCGCGGGGCGGAAAGGTCGAGGCCCAGGGTGTCGAACTGCTTGCCGAACGCCACGGCCAGCGGCAGGCCGACGTAGCCAAGGCCGATGACCGCGATGCGCGCGTTGCTCAGGGACAGCATCGAAGAACTCCGGGCATCAGACTTGCAGGTTGCGGGGCGGCGTGTCGGCTGGATCGGCGCGGGGCGCCAGCATCAGGCCGCAGGCCAGGGCGAAGACGCACATCATCGCCGGCGAGCGCAGGGGATAGTCGACCAGGCTGTGGGTGAGCAAGAGGCCGATGACCAGGCTGGCGGCCCGCGCGCCGAGGCCGCCCTCCGCGCCTTGCGAGGTCCGATGCCGCCGCCAGGCCCGCAGCGTCTGGCGAGCGAACCAGAACAGGAAGGCGAGCATCACCGCCACCGCCAGCAGGCCGGCCTCGACCAGCAGCTCCAGCCAGTCGTCATGGGCGTGGTTGACGTAGGTGTTCTGCATCGCCGCCGGCGTCTCATGCATCATGTAGATCGGCACGAAACTGCCCAGCCCCGAGCCGAACGGGGCGTAGGTCCCGGCGGCGCCGGCCGCCACCTGGGCGGCCTGGAGGCGCAGGTCGCCGGTGAAGCCGCCCTCGAAACGATCGAAGGTCCCGGCGAAGAGGATGGGCGCCGACAGGGCGGCGAGGGCCAGCAGCATCACGCCGCCAGCCAGGATCAGCCGGCCACGGCCCTTGGCCAGGCCGGCGCGCCAGGCCATGGCGACGCCGCCCAGCAGGCTGAGGCCGAGCAGCAGGGCGCCGGCCCGCGACTGGGTCATGGCCACGCCCGTCGCCGCCAGCAGGATCAGCGCCAGCATCACGGCGATGCGCACCCTGCCCGTCGGCCGGCGCGCGGCGGCCTCCAGCGCTTCGAGGGTGGCGAACGGCACGACGCAGACGAACAGCGCCGCCAGATGGTTGCGGTTGGAGAAGAAGCCGACGGCCGGCTCGGGATTGGTCACCGCATAGAAGCGCAAGGGGCTGTCCGGGCCGCCAACCACCTGCAGGCCGCCCACCACGGCGCTGGCCACGGCCACGCCGAGGATCAGCAGCACCAGCTGGCGACGGCCGGGCTGGTCCAGGGTGCGAAGGCTGAGGAACAGGGCGGCGGCGGGGATCAGGGCCAGCAGGGCGGCGACGGTCGCCTGCGGCTTGAGACTGATCGGCGCCCAGCCCGGGGCGATCCCGGCGGCGGCGAGATCGGCGACGAAGGGCGCGCGGCCCGGCAGGGCGGTCCACAGGGCCGGCGGCAGGGGAATGAGCTGGATCAGCCCGACCCCGAAACAACCGGCCAGAATCGCGAAGGCCAGGCGTTCGGACGGCTCAGGGGCGCGATCCCGCAGGCGCCAGATGGCCCAGCCCAGCAGCGGCAAGGCGAGCAGGCCGACGATATCGGGAGCGATCACCTCTTCCCGGGTCGCCCCGCCAAGCAGCAGGGCCAGCAACAGGAAGCCGGCGCAGGCAAAAGAAAAGAGCCGCGAGGTCATGGCGTTTTTGAAACGGCCCCTCGCGGCTCTTGACTATGCATCTCTAAAGCAGATCGGCCGGGGCCCAACTCCACAAGGAAGATTGGCCTACGGGGAAGACGGGTCGGCGCTGTTGTTCATCACAGCGGCGGTGACGCCGATGGTCACGACGCCGAAGGTCGCCCACAGCCAGAAGTCCCAGCCCTGTCCGGGCGGGTTGGTCGGGCCAGTGCCGTAGCCTTCCTGGTCGTCGGCGTAAGCGGCGCGGACGATGTTGCTGGAGCCGCCGGCGCAGGTCGCGGCGTCGCCGATGGTGGCCATCGAGCGGGCCGAGATGGCGACGCTGCAGCCCGAGCCGTAGGTGACGGTGGCCGAGCCATCCATCGCCATGACGCGATCACCGGCGCGGAGCACCGTCGAGGAGGTCACCGGCACATAGCGGCCGTTCTGATTCACCAGCACGGAGCCCTGCACGCCACCGAGGCGCGCGCCTTCGGCGGCCATGGCCACCTGGCCCGTGAGAAGCAGGCCGACCGAAGCGGCGACGATAACATTCCGGATCATTGCATACCCCTCAAAGCGACCTGCCCAGTGCGACGTTGCGCCACAGGACGATCTAGCCAATACCTCAGGCTCTCCGACACAGCAACCGGTCACCGACCGAAAACCCATGTTTTTTGAACCCCGCGCGGCGAATCTGCCACTGTTGTAAGCGCACTGTCGTCGAATGTGTTCCACGCTTAAAAAAGCGCCATTCAACCAAACTGTTACACGACGCTCGCGGCAATTTCCGTCGCCGGAAAATGTCGTATGAACGTCAAGCATTTCTTAACCGTCCGATACCCCTAAAACCCATTACGGGTATAAAAGTCGGGCGGTCATGACCTCTATACGCGCGACTCTCGCAAATGGATTTGATCCACATCACAACTTTCGCGCCACGCCCGAATGGGGGGCCAGATGGCCGAAGCCGGACCCCTCCGTCCGGGTTGTGCGCGGCCGTCGCTTACGGCAAGGGTGGGCCCTGGCGTCACGGCCGATAGGATTTTGAGCGGATGGCCCTGGACGGGGAGAACATCGACCCTGAAGTGGTCAGCGACTTCGGCGCCGAATGGGCCCGGTTCGACCAGGCCGGCATGGGCGAAGCCGAGACCCAGGCCCTGTTCGACCGCTACTTCGCCGTCTTCCCCTGGGAGTCGCTGCCCGCCAATCCGGTCGGTTTCGATCTCGGTTGCGGCAGCGGCCGCTGGGCCCGGCTGGTGGCGCAGCGGGTCGGAACCCTGCACTGCATCGACCCGGCCGAGGCCGCCCTGGCCGTGGCCAGGGCGAAACTCAGCGAGCAGCCGGGCGCCGTCTTCCACCATGCCGGGGTGGGGGCCATCCCCCTGGCCGACGGCTCGATGGACTTCGGCTATTCGCTGGGCGTGCTGCACCATGTGCCCGACACCGCCGCCGGCATCGCCAGCTGCGTCGCCAAGCTCAAGCCCGGCGCGCCGATGCTGCTGTATCTCTATTATGCGCTGGACGGCAAACCCTGGCTGTTCCGGGCCATCTGGCGGGCCTCCGACCTCGTTCGCCAGGTGGTCAGCGCCCTGCCCCGGCCGCTGAAGTTCGCCGTCTGCCAGCTGATCGCCGCCGTCGTCTACTGGCCGCTGGCCCGGCTGGCCGGCCTGCTGGAGAAGGCCGGGCTGAAGGTCGACGACCTGCCGCTGTCCGACTACCGCACCTTGAGCTTCTACAGCATGCGCACCGACGCCCTGGACCGCTTCGGCACCCGGCTGGAGCAGCGGTTCACCCGCGTCCAGATCGACGCCATGATGCGCGCGGCCGGGCTCGAGGACATCCGCTTCCTGGAGGGTCCGCCCTACTGGTGCGCCGTCGGCGTCAAGCGCTGAGCCGCCTTCGCATGACGGCGTTTCTGCACATTCTGCCCGAGGACGGGCTTGGCGGGGCCGAAATCGCGGCCCGCGCCGCCGCCGCCGCCTTGCCGGAGACGGTCACGGTCGCCGCCCTGGCCGGGCTTCCGGTCGCGCCCGAAATGGACAATGTCATCGCCCTGGGCGGCGGCCACCCTTTGAGCCCTGTCGCCGCCTGGCGGGCCGGACGGCTGGCGCGAAAGTATCCGGTGGCGGTCTTCTCGCTATGGAAATCGACCCTGGCCATGCTGGCCAGCGCCCTGCTGGCGCCAGGCACGCGGCGGGTGCTGTTCCTGCATTCCGACCGGCGGGTGCACCTGCCCGACACCCTGGCCACCTGGCTGGCCGGCTGGATGGCGGACGAGGTCTGGGGCGATTGCCAGCGCTCGCTTGACGGGGTGGCGCGGCTGAAGCGGGACGGCACGCCGAGCCGGGTCATCTCCTTCGTGCTCGGCCGGATGACGCCGACGCGGCGGACCGCGCCCCGGCCGCGGTTCATCTTCTGGGGCCGGCTCAATCCGCTGAAGCGCATCGACCGGGCCATCGACCTTTTCGCCCACCTGGCCAAGGACCGCCCCGAGGCGCGGCTGCTGCTGATCGGACCGGACGCCGGCAGCGAGGCGGCCCTGCGGGCGCAGGTCGCCGCGCTCGGCCTGGAGGACAGGGTGACCTTCGCCGGGCCCAAGTCCCTGGCCGAGATCGCCGCCCTGTCGGCCGACTACGACATCTTCCTGCAGCTCAGCGAGCAGGAGGGGGCGGCGATGTCGCTGATCGAAGCGATGCAGCTGGGCCTCGTCCCCGTCGTCACGCCGGTGGGCGAGATGGGCGGCTATGTGCGGCCGCTGGAGACGGGGGTGATCTATGAGAGCGCCGGGCAGGCCGCCGCCGATCTGGAACGCATTCTCGGCGACGACGCCCTTTTCTCGGCGATCAGCGCCGCGGCGGTCGACCACTGGGCCGGTCGGCGGCTATATCAGGAAGACGTTGCGGCGGCCGCCGAGGCCTTGGCTGGACAGAAGAGGTAGGCGTCATGTGCGGCATCGCCGGTCTCTATGCGGCGCGTGAACCCAGGCTGGCCGGCAAGGCCGCCCTGACCGCCATGCTGGACGCCCTCTATCACCGCGGGCCGGACAGCGAAGGCGTCTGGACCGAGCCAGAGGCCGGCATCGGCTTTGGCCAGCGGCGCCTGGCCGTCATCGACCTCTCCGAGGCGGGCCTGCAGCCGATGGTGAGCGCCAGCGGTCGCTGGGTGATCAACTACAACGGCGAGATCTTCAACTATCTGGACGTCCGCGCCGAGCTGGAGGCCTGCGGCGGCGCGCCGAACTGGCGCGGCCATTCCGACACCGAGGTGCTGGTCGAGGCCGTCGAGCACTGGGGCCTGGAGGGCGCCCTGGAGCGGATCGAGGGCCAGTTCGCCATCGCCCTGTGGGACCGCCAGGAGCGCCGGCTGCACCTGATCCGCGACCGCTTCGGGGAGAAGCCGCTCTACTACGGCTGGGTCGGCGGGGCGCTGGCCTTCGGCTCGGAGCTGAAGGCGCTGCGCACCCTCCCCGGTTTTCCGACGGCCATGGACGCCGACGCCCTGTCCAGCTTCCTGCGCTATGGCTACGTGCCCCATCCCTGGTCGATCTGGCGGGGCGTCTTCAAGCTGCCGCCCGGCGGCCGGATCAGCTTTGGGCCGGAAGACGCGGTCGGCGAGCTGCCGGCGCCCGTCCGCTACTGGGACCCCGACCAGGCCATCCTCGCAGCCCTCGAACGGCCCTGGACGGGCGGCGAGGACGAGGCGGTCGAGGCGCTCGACGCCCTGCTGAACGAGACGGTCGGCACAAGGATGATCGCCGACGTGCCGCTCGGGGCCCTGCTGTCGGGCGGCGTCGATTCCTCGGCCATCGTCGCCCAGATGGTCGCCCGCGGCGGCAAGGTGAAGACCTACACCATCGGCTTCGACGAGCCGGGCTTCAACGAGGCCGAGCACGCCAAGGCGGTCGCCCAGCACCTGGGGACGGAGCACACCGAGCATTACGTCACCGCCGCCGACTGCCTGGCCGTGGTGCCCAGGCTGCCGACCCTCTACGACGAGCCCTTCGCCGATTCCTCGCAGATCCCGACCTATCTGGTTTCCCAGCTGGCCCGGCGCGAGGTCACCGTGGCGCTGAGCGGCGACGCCGGCGACGAGATCTTCGGCGGCTACAACCGCTACTTCCACGCCCCCCGGCTGTGGGACAGGGTCGGCGGCCTGCCGCGTCCCCTGCGCGCCGCCGGGGCCGGAGCCCTGCGCAGCCTGTCGCCTGACGGCTGGAACAGGGTCACCGGCGCCCTCGCCGGCGTCCTGCCGGCCGAGCTGACCGGCGGCCGGGCCGGCGAGAAGGCCCACAAGTTCGCCAGCGTGCTGGGGGCCGCCAACCGCGACGACTACCACATGGGCCTGCTCAGCCAGTGGACCCATCCCGAGGCCGTGGCCAGGAGCGGCGCGCGGGGCCTGCGCCTGCCCGAGGACAGGCAACCGCCGGAAGCCCTGGCCGGCTTCGCCCGCCGGGCCATGGCGGTGGATACCCGCAACTACCTGCCCGACGACGTGCTGGCCAAGGTCGACCGCGCCGCCATGGGCGTCAGCCTGGAGGCCCGCGCCCCCTTCCTCGACCGCAAGGTGCTCGACTTCGCCTGGCGCCTGCCGATGGAGATGAAGATCACCGGCGGCAAGGGAAAGCATATCCTGCGCCGTGTCCTCGACCGCCATGTGCCCCGCGCGCTGATCGAACGGCCCAAGCAGGGCTTCGCCGTCCCCATCGGCCGCTGGATGCGCACCGAGCTGCGCGACTGGGCCGAGAGCCTGCTCAGCGTCGAGGCCTTGAACCGCGAGGGCCTGTTCAATCCGGGGCCGGTGCGCGCCGTCTGGGACGAGCACGTCAGCGGCCGCCGCGACCACGACCTGCGCCTGTGGTCGGTGCTGACCGCCCAGGCCTGGGCGCAGGCCCAGCGGGACGCCGTCTCCGCCCCCGGCGTGGCGGCGTGAGCGCCGCTGGGGTGACGCAACCGGCCGCGCGTTCGCTTGAAGGGGTGGCCATCGCCCTGTTCGGCAACACCGACTGGTATCTGTTCAACTTCCGCCTCTCGCTGATCCGGCGCCTGCGCGACGAGGGGGCGCGGCTGCTGCTGATCTCGCCGCCCGGCGAGTATGGCGAGAAGCTGCGGGCCATGGGCTTCGACTGGCGGCCCCTGCCGATGGAGCGCCGCAGCCTCAACCCCTTGGCCGAGGCCCGGCTGCTGCTGCACATCGCCGGCCTGATGAAGGCCGAGCGCATCGCCATCATCCATGGCTTCACGATCAAGCCGGCCATCTACGCCGGCATCGCCGGGCGCCTCGCCGGCGTCACCGGCCGGGTCAGCGCCGTGGCCGGCATGGGCTTTGTGTTCATCAGCGACAGCCTCAAGGCCCGGATGCTGCGCCCCGTCGTCCGCACCCTGGCCTGGCTGGCGTTCGGCGGACCGCGCGCCCGGCTTATCGTCCAGAACCCCGACGACCGCGCCGCCTTCGTCGACACCCGCCTGGTCCACCCGGCCAAGGTCCACACCATCCCCGGCAGCGGCGTCGACCTGACCCGCTTCCAGATCACCCGCCGGGTACGGGGCGAAGGCGAGCCCCTCAAGGTGCTGCTGGCCGCCCGCATGCTGTGGGACAAGGGCCTGGCCGAGTTCGTCGAGGCCGCCCGTATCCTCAAGGCCGAGGGCCGCAACATCCGCTTCCTGCTGGCCGGCGAGCCCGACCCCGGCAACCCGGCCGCCTGCGCGCCCGAGGACCTGGCCGGCTGGACGGCCGAGGGCCTGGTCGAACACCTGGGCCACGTCGATGACATGCCCTTACTGCTGGCCGAGGTCGACGTCGTGGTCCTGCCCAGCTACCGCGAGGGCCTGCCCAAGACCCTGATCGAAGCGGCCGGCTGCGCCCTGCCGCTGGTCACCACCGACGTGCCCGGCTGCCGCGAGGTGGTCACCCATGAGGAGGACGGCTTGCTGGTCACGGTGCGCGAGCACCAGGGCCTGGTGGAGGCCATCGGCCGGCTCGACGACGACCCCGACCTGCGCCGGCGCCTCGGGCTGGCGGCGCGGGAGAAGGCTCTGCGGCTGTTCGACGAACAGATCGTCCTGGCGCGGACGCTGGAGGTCTACCGCGAGCTGCTGGCGGGTTAGCCCGGGCCTATCGAAGCGGCCAACCATTATACCGCCGATCACGGGGGAAGGGGCGATCGCGCCCTATGGCCTTTGAAAACATTGGCGGTTTCGCGCCCGCCGGTTGGCTGAGGCGCGGCGAATGTGGCCCCGGGCGTGGGTCGCGGCGGTGGCCAAACGTTGTCGGATGTTGGCCGGATTGTCGTCGCCTGACCAACCTTTGGCCGTGGCTTCCGGCGCGCCGCCTGGCCCGCGCCCATGAGGGCCAGAATGAATATGTCTAGACATATTCATCGGGGTGGAGGGCGGTGCTGTCGGCGAATTAACTTGGGCCGCTTGACCAGCCGTGGTCCCTTTCGGCGACTTTCGAGAGGGCTCCCCATGCGCAGCATCATCGCCGCGACCCTGTTCCTGCTGGCCATCGCCGGCTCGGCGAAGGCGGCCGAGGCCACGGTGAAAGCTTTTCCGGCCGGGCCGCTGAACGCCTTCCCGCTCGACAGCGTGCGCGGGGTGCAGAGCCTGATGCTGCACAATGTGGCGGTCATCAACACCACCGGCGCCCCGGTCACCCTCGCCAGCCTGGAGTTCGAACTGCTGCGCGGCGGCGAGGCGGTCGAGCGGCGCACCCTGGGGCCGGCCGATCTGGCGCGGCTGTCGGCTGGAGGGGCGGGGCTGCAACAGGCCGGCATGGTTGAGGCGGTCGGCTTCCAGTTCGGCGATGTGCTCGGCAAGCCGGCGGCGAAGCTCAGCGCCACCGCCACCCTGGCGCCCGGCGAGGGCCTGCTGGTCACCTCCCAGGTGCTCAGCTTCAGCGGCCAGCGCGAGGCGGTCCGCGTCACCGCGCGGGGCCCCGACGGCGCCGTCGTCGCCCGCCTGTCGATCCCGGTCATCGTCGCCCAGCCGCCAGCCCGCTATCGTTTCCCGCTGCAGGGCGCCTTCTACGTCGCGGCCGGCCCCAGCCTGAACACCCACCACCGCTGGGCCGTGCCGGAGGAGTTCGCCCTCGACATCGGCCAGATCGGAGCCGGCCACCGCACCTACCGCACCGACGGCCTGCATTTCGCCGACTACCTGGTCTATGGCCTGCCGGTCCTGGCCGCCGCCGACGGCGAGGTGGTCAAGGTCGTCGATCGCTGGGGCGAGGACGAGGGCCTGATCCGCAAGGCCAGTGAGACCCAGCAGGCCTATTACGAGCGCATCGTGACGGCGCAGAACACCCGCCTGGTCGCCGAAGGCGCGGAAGTGCTGGCTGGCAACGCCGTCGTCATCCGCCACGCCTGGGGCGAATACAGCGTCTACGGCCACCTCAAGCCCGGCTCGGTGAAGGTCAAGGTCGGCCAGGCGGTGAAGGCCGGCGAGGTGCTGGCGGCGGTCGGCAGTTCAGGGTCATCGACGGAGCCTCACCTGCACTTCCACATCTGCGACGGGCCGAGCGCCCTGAACTGCGTCGGCAAGCCGGCGACGTTCAGCAATGTGGAGAACCCGATGGCCCTGCTGCCGGGACCGATCCAGAGTGGGGACCTGGTGGAGACGAAGTAGGGTTTGCATTGTTTTTGAACGATTATCCCACATTTGGTCAATTTCTATTTTTGTGGGATAAATGGGTGATGATCCGGCCCTTCACAGACGAGCAATCCCGAACGCTGATCAATCTTGAGCAGCAGTACCAAGTTTGGATGGAGGCGGAGCAGAGTCTCGCCGCCCTGCCTTACGACCTCCGTCGCAAGACCGTCGGCGACAAGGCCTATCTCTATGAAATCAACGACCGCGGCGGAAACGGTCGAAGCCTGGGCCCCTGGACCGACGAACTTGCGCGCAGGCTGGAGGACTACAGGTCTGCCAAAGAGGTGGCCAAAGCCCGGCGGGCCACCGCCCGCATTGCGCTGGACGAGACCGCGCGGATCTGCCGGGCCCTGCGCGTTCCGCTGCTACCGACGGAAGCGGGAGCGATCGTGCGCGAGGCCGACCGGCGCGGCCTTCTGGGCGAGCATCTGCTGGTGATCGGCACGAATGCCATGACAGCCTACAGCATCGAGGCGGGCGGCTTCATCCCGGCGCCGACGGAAACGCAGGATTTCGACCTCGCCTGGTCGTCCACGGCGACGCCGTCGGACGCGCCAGCGGTCTGGGAGATGCTGAAGGCGGTCGATCCCACCTATACCGTCAACATGGAGCGCTCATTCCAGGCGCGGAACGCCAAGGCCTACGAGGTCGAACTGCTGGTGGCGCCCTCTCGCGCCTCCAGCTTGGCGCGACTGGACAAACCACGCCCTGTTTCGTTGCCGGAACAGGAGTGGTTGCTCAACGGCAGAGTCGTCGATCGCGTCACGGTCTGTCGGGACGGATCACCGGCCCGAATCGTGGCCCCTGACCCTCGCTGGTTCGCCTTGCACAAGCTGTGGATGTCACGCCAGGCCAAGCGCGCGCCCTTGAAGCGGGGCAAGGACGGCCAGCAGGGCGTCGCCCTTCTGAACGCAGTTGACCTGGCGATGCCGCAGTACCCCTTGGACCCGGCATTCGAGGCCGCGCTCCCAGCCGAGCTGGCCGGGGTCTATGCCGATTGGCTGCCACAGCGGCCGAAGCCGGCGGCGCCCCGGTGGTAGCGCCCCTAGAGCAGGGCGCGATTTGATGGAATCAATTCGCTTGCTCTAGCTTTTCCGTTGGCGCGCGTTTGATCCGATAACCGGTTCCCACTTATCGGAACGCCCCCTACCGCGTGATCTTCAGATCGTCGAACCAGGCCTCGCCCTCCGACCGCCCGCGCCCCGGCGACGACAGCGTCAGCCACTGCGCCTGGCAGCCGGGCGGCACATCCACCGTGCCCGCGAAGGTCGTCCACCCGGTCGTGCCCGACAGGCTGGTCCCCGGATCGACGATGGCGGCGTTGCGTTCGGCGCAGCGGAAACCCCAGACCAGGGGGCGGGCCACGGAGATGCCGTCGGCTTTCCAGCGGCCGGTCAGGGTGTGGCGGCCGGGGGGCAGGGCGAGCAGCTGGCGGGCCAGGACGCCGGGTGACTGGGCCTGGGTGAAGCGCAGATAGAGGGCCTTGCCATCGCCGTCGGTCTTGGGCGCCGGCTCGGCGATGACGCCGGTGCGGTCGAAATACTGCCAGTTGAACGGGGCGGGGCCGGGCAGGCCCTCGAAGCCGCCGTCGTAGGGGTCGGCCAGGTTGGCGATGCCCTCGGGCGGCAACAGCTGGGCCCAGACCAGGAAGGCGGCCGGGTACTGGTCGTCCTTGACCAGCCGGTTGACCAGGGCGCCGGCCTCGATCTCGCTTGGTGGCTTCTTGCCCTTGGCCATGGCGGTGAACAGGGCCATGGCGGCGCCGGGATTGTCGCCGGTGCGCGCCATGTTGAGCAGGAACGCCCCCCGCCAGGGCGGATCGCCGTCGAGCCGGGCGGCGAGCAGTTCGGCCCCGCCGGGGGCCGCCGCTAGCCGGCCCAGCTGCCGCTCCATCGCACCGCGCAGCGACACCGGCCAGGCCCTGAGCAGGCCGTCGGCCCGGTCGGCGGCCTCGGCCAGCTTGCCCTTCTCCAGGCGATCGGCGACCAGCCAGGCGACGGCCGGGATGTCACGCTTCATGTGGTCGCCGGCGACGGTCATCAGCCGGTCGCGCGTGGCCGGATCGCCGGCCGCGAAGGCCAGGGTGCGGTAGGCGGACCCCGACGTCGGATCGCGCCTCAACGCCGCCAGGGCCAGGCGGCGGGCGGCGGCGGTCTCGCGCCGTTCCAGCCGGCGCTCGGCCAGCCTGGCCATGGCCTCGGCGTCGGACGGCCGCCAGGCCAGGGCCTGGGCCGGATGCTCCTGGGTCAGGGCGTCGGCGGCGGCCCGCTGGACGATCAGGGTCCCCAACCCCAGGCCGCCCAGCGCCAGCACGGCCGCCAGGACCACGTCGCGCCAGGGGAAGACCCGCTTGGGCGGCTCTGGCGGGACGGGCGGCACGACCCGCAGGATCGGCCGTTCCCGCTCTCGGCTGGCGCGCGCGTCCGGCGTCGGCATGGATCAGCCCTTGTTGCGGCCCAGCTTCTTGGTGTCGTTGTTGCCGTACTCGTAATTGTAGGCGTAGCCGTAGCCGTAGCCGTACCCGTAGCCATAGCCGGCCGCCTTGAGGCTGAACTTGGACAGCAGGGCGCCGAGGATGCGGGCGTGGCCGAGGTCGAGGCGGCGCAGGGCCGCCTTGGCCAGGCCCTGGCGGGTGGTGCCGGCCTCGATGACCAGGATGGTGCCGGCCACCGAAGAGGCCAGCAGCGGGGCGTCGGCCAGGCCCATCACCGGCGGACCGTCGATGACCAGGAGGTCGAAGTGCTGCTGGGCCTCGGCGACCAGGGCGCGGATGCGGGCCCCGGCCAGCAGTTCGGCCGGGTTGGGCGGCAGCGGACCGCAGGGGATGAAGGCCAGGTTCGGCTGGTCGGTGGCCTGGGCCAGCTCGATCAGGGTCGCCGAGCCGGTCAGGTAGTTCGACAGGCCGGCGCTGGAGTCGGCGCGCAGGGTGCGGTGCAGGGACGGGTTGCGCAGGTCGCTGTCGACCAGCAGCACGTTCATGCCCAGCTTGGCGAAGTTCTTGGCCAGGGCCACCGAGGTGGTCGACTTGCCTTCCGACGGCCGGGCCGAGGTGACCAGGATGTTCCGCGGCACGCCCTCGTTGGTCGAGAACTGCAGCGCCGTGCGCACCGAGTAGTAGGCCTCGGAGAAGGCGCTGCGCGGATCGGCCATGGCCTCTTCCGGGGTGACGCCCTTGTCGAGCATCGGGATGGCGCCGAGCAGCGGCATGCCCAGCTTGCCCTCGATGTCCTCGGGGACCTTGATGGTCTCATCGAGGCTTTCGAGGCCGAAGGCGGCGCCCAGGCCGAGCAGCAGGCCGATACCGCTGGCGATCAACAGGTTGATCAGCATGTTGGGCTTGTAGGGGCTGCGCGGGGTCTGGGCCCCGTCGACGACGGAGACGTTGTTGGAGCCGACGCCGCCGGCGACGCCGATGTCCTTGTAGCGCTGCAGCAGCCCGTCATAGAGGGTGCGGTTGGTGTCCACGTCGCGCTGCAGGATGTTGTACTGGATCGAGCGGTTGCGCAGGTCCATGACCCCCGACTTCAGGCCCGAGACCTGACCCTGGAGCGAGGCCTCCTGGTTGCGGGCGATCTGGTACTGCTGCTGGATCGACTGGCGGACGTTGGCCGCCTCGCTGGCGATCGACTGGTCGATGTCGGCGACCTGGCCGCGGATGGCGATCAGGGCCGGCCATTCCTCGCCGTACTGGGTGGCCATCTGGGCGGCCTGGGCCTTCAGCACGGCCTGCTGCTGGCGCAGGGTCTGGATGGTCGGGCTGCCGACCACTTCCGGCAGGCTCATGATCGCGCCCGACTGGGCCTGGCGCCACTTCTGCTCGGCGTTGATGCGGGCGCTCTTGGCCATGCCGAGCGCGGTGTTCATTGCCACCAGGTCGGTGGCGGTCAGCGAGGTGCTGGCCGTCTGCTCGGCCCCGCCGCCGCCGGGCGTTCCGGTGGCGCCGGCCGGGGTGACGTTGATGATGCCCTGGCTTTGGGCGTAGGCGACGAGGGCCTTTTCAGACTCCTCCAGCTTGACCTTGGCCTCGGCCAGCTTGTCCTGCAGGAAGTCGCGGGCGTCGTTGGAGGCCTCGAACCGGCGGTTCATGTTGAAGCGCACGTACTGCTCGGCGAACTGGTTGGCGACCCGCGAGGCGATGGCCGGGTTGGGGCTCTCGTAGGAGATCTTGACCAGCCGCGAATTGCGCACCGGCTCGATGGTGATGCCGGCCATCAACAGGGCCGTCGCCTGCCGCTCGCGCGCCGCCAGCGGGGCGGTCAGGTTGGCGGCCTGGGTCTTGTTGCGGCCCAGCAGCTTGTTGAGAGCGTCCTTCAGGCCGGACGGCTTGGACTGGTTCATGAAGTTGGGGTCGGCGGCCAGGTTTTCCTTCTGCACCACCCGCAGCGCCAGCGTGCGGCTCTTCAGCTGGCCGTACATGGTCTGGTAGAATTCCAGGTTGCGGCTGTCGTCCGGCGTCACCTGCTCGATGTTGGTGATGTTGGCCACCTCGCGGTCGATCTGGATCATCGTCGTGGCGCGATAGATCGGCGTCGTCAGCAGGGTGAAGATCAGGCCGAGGATCAGCATCACCCCGACCGCGCCGGCGATGACCAGCCGGTGCTTGACCAGCACATGCCAGTAGGCCAGCAGGTTGATCTCGGGCGCGAGGCCCTGCTGTTCGTCAAAGCGGGCGTTGGCGGGGGCCAGGGCCCGGCCGCCGCGCACCACCAGCGGCCGGGGCATGGCCGTGGTCAGGTAGGTCCGGCCTTCCGGCTCGCCATCCCAGGTCTCGTCATTGTCGCGGCGGTTCATTCGTCCTCAAGCCCCTTCACCGGCCCAAGCCAGGGCGCGGCGTCTATTCCGTTCAAACTGTTCTAGAGCCCGTCAGGCGGAAGTGACTACGGTTCCGCCGCCCGGACGGGCTCTTCTCTCTTATAGTCGGACCCGTTCTGTCCGGATCACATGCCTCATGTGATCCGGACAGAACGGGTCTGGCGACCGATGCGATCAGAGCACCGGCACGAACATGCCGATCAGCGGCACCGCCGAGATCACATCGCGCCACAGGGTCTTGCCGCCCGAGCGGTCCACGAAGACCACGTCGTTGGCGTAGATCTGCGGGTCGTCCATCTTGCCGGTGCGAATCTGGTCGAGATCGAAGACCGCCACCATCCGCTGGCCGTTGACCACCCGGAAGACAGCCACCTTCTTCTGGTTGGCCTCGCGGTTGACGCCGCGGGCCATGGCCACCGACTGCACCAGGGTGGTCTTGCCGATCAGCGGATAGACGCCGGGCTGGCCGACGGCGCCGTCGACGGTGACCTTCTGGCTGGCGAACTCCTTCACCGCCACGGTCACCTCCGGCGACTTCAGGTAGCGGTTCTTCAGGCGGTCGACGATCTCGGTGCGGATTTCGGTCACCGTCTTGCCGGCCACCGGCACCGAACCGATCAGCGGCATGCCGATCTGGCCGGCGGCGTCGACCTGGACCACGCGGGTCAGGTCGGGGGCCTGGTAGACGTTGATGTCGAGGGTGTCCATGGGCCCGACCCGGTACTCCTCGGCGCCGACGACGGCGCGGGTGGGATCGGGCGGCGGCATGGCCGTTCCATAGATCGCGCCGTCGGCCATCTTGCCGGACCCACCGGTCGAACAGGCGACAAGCAACAGGCTGCTCGCCAGCGCAAAAACCAGGGCACGGATCATGAATAGCTCCCCACTGCGTAATTCTGACGCATCATAGCCTCGTCAGGCCGCTTTAAACAAACGCCGCAGGAAGCCCAATCCCGTCGCGGCCTTCGGCGCCCCGACCGCGCCGGGCAGCATCGATGGCGGCTGGTTCTCGAGGACGGCCCGCGGCCGGGTGACGACCATGTCGATGGCCGCCTGCTCGCCCAGGCGCTGGGCGACCGCGTCGCGGGCCGGCGACAGCAGCGGGCGGCGGTTTCTCATGTTGTGGGCGTCGGTGGCCAGGATATGGACCAGGCCCTCGTCCAGCATGCGCTCGGACCAGTATTGCGGCCGCTTGCCGAACCGGCCGGTCACGGACCCTGACGTAAGCTGCATCCAGGCCCCGGCCTTGGCGATGCGGACCATGGTCTCGTAGTGGCTCTCGATCCAGTGCAGGCGCTCTGGATGGGTGATGATCGGGTGGTAGCCGGCGGCCATGGCCGCGAACACCGTGTCCTCGATGCGCGGCGGGGCGGTGTGGTGCGGCGGCTCGAACAGGAAGTAGCGGGTGTCGCCGAGGCTGAGGATCCGGCCGTTGCGCAGCCCCTGCACCAGGTCGACGCACAGCTGCACGTCGGCGCCGGTGGTCAGCTTGAGGGGGATTTCCTCGCGGTCCAGCTCGACCTGCAGGGCGGCGACCGCCTTGCGGATCTGCGGGCCGGTGTTTTCGTACAACCCCGGGAAGATGTGCGGCGTGCAGGCGACGACCTTGATGCCGTCCTCGACGGCGCAACGGGCCATGGCCAGTGACGTCTCGAGATCGGGGGCCCCGTCGTCGATGCCGGGAACCATGTGGCAGTGAAGGTCGATCAAACCCGCAACTCCAAAACCAAGCCCTTCGCGGACCTCGACCTGCAGGCGCGCGGAAGCGCGCGCGCCTGAAAGTTATGACGCCCGCCCACCCGACGCTGCGTTATCCTGCCGCACCCCGGAGAGGTCAAGGCGCAAACAGCGTTACCGCAAGCCTGTTGCGCAAACTGCACAAGTCTTGTGACAGGCCGGCGCGTGCTACACCCAAATGGGGGGCGGCGCGTGAACAGAGCCGCTCTTTTTCTTCAATATTATGAAGGGTAGCCGACACAGGGTTTCTTTCGGAACGTCGGTTGCCAGCTTGCGGCGACGGCTCTAAGGGACAGGCTTCCTGTAGCGGCGGTCGGCGGGCCTGCCGCATCTGCCTGGGGGGCTATTAAGGGTGTTTCCGACGGTCGAGTTCCTGCGCACCGCCGCCCTCGAATTCATCGCGGCCTTCAGCGCCGTCACCGCCATCATCTTCCTGCTGTCGCCCTTCGCGGCCCGGCTCGGCCTGGTCGACAAGCCCGGCGGCCGCAAGGATCACGCCGCCCCGACCCCGGTCACCGGCGGCCTGGCCATCGCCGTCGGCACCATCCTGCCGGCCCTGGCCCTGACCCCGCCTAACGCCCAGGTTGTCGGCCTGGGCATCGCCGCCGTCATCCTGGTGGTGGTCGGGGTGCTCGACGACATCTACGACATCCCCTGGCCGATCCGGGTGCTGGCCCAGTCGGGCGCGGCCCTGGCCATCGTGCTGGTCGGCGACGTGCGGGTGGCCAATATCGGTCCGGTGTTCGGCCTGGGGCCGCTGGACCTGGGCTATCTGTCGGTCCCCTTCACCATCATCGCCACGGTCGGGTTGATCAACGCGCTGAACATGGCCGATGGCATCGACGGTCTGGCCGGGTCGCTGTGCGTCTGCGCCCTGGTCATGCTGGTGGCCGCCTCGCTCTACGCCGGCAACGCCGACCTGGCCCACGGGCTGACGGTCATCACCGGGGCGGTGATGGCCTATCTCGCCTTCAACCTGCGCCTGCCCTGGCGCAAGCGGGCGCGGATCTTCCTCGGCAATTCCGGCAGCGCCTACCTCGGCCTGATCATCGCCTGGGCCGCCTTCCGCCTGACCCAGAACCCGGTCTATCCGGTGACGCCGGTGCTGGCCCCCTTCCTGATCGCCCCACCGCTGATCGACTGCCTGGTGCTGATCGTGCGCCGCCTCCTGCACAGGCGCTCGCCCTTCCACGCCGATCGCACCCATGCGCATCACCTGATGCTGGACGGCGGCTTTTCCGTCACCGGCGTGGTCGTCACGCTCTGCGCGCTGTCGCTGGCCCTTGGGCTCGGCGTCGCCCTGGCCCTGCGGGCCGACGTGCCCCAGCCGGTGCTGCTGGCCATCTTCGCCGGGCTGACGGGCGCCTACTTCCTGTTCACCCGCCACCCCGAGCGGGCCATCGCCGTCTACGCTCGCCTGACCGGCAAGAAGCGCTAGAGACCGAGCGCGCCTTCCAGCGCGGAAACCACCCGCTCGACGTCGCTGTCGGCCATGGCCGGATACAGCGGCAGGCTGAGGCAGCGGTCGTACCAGGCCTGGGCGCCGGGCAGGTCCAGCGCGCCGTTGCGGGCCCGCCAGTAGGGCTGGGTATGGACCGGGATGTAGTGCACCTGGCTGCCAATCCCCGCCGCCGCCAGCCGCGCCACGACCTGCGCCCGGGTCACGCCCAGCGCCTCGAAGTCGATCAGCACGCACAGGAGGTGCAGCGCCGGGTCGGACCAGGCCGGGCTGTCGGCCAGGCGGACCGCGTTCAGCCCCGCCAGCCGGTTTTGGTAGAGGGCGGTCAGCCGCCGCCGTCGGTCGGTGAAGCGGTCCAGCTTGGAGAGCTGCGACAGGCCGAGCGCGCAGTTGATGTCCGGCAGGCGGTAGTTGAAGCCCGGCTGCGCCATCTCATAGACCCAGGGGTCGGCGCCCGGCGGCCGGGTCATGCCGTGGCTGCGCAGGGACTTGAGGCGTGCGGCCAGCTCGCCGTCGTTGGTGGTCAGCATGCCGCCTTCGCCGGTGGCGATGGTCTTGACCGGGTGAAACGAAAAGCTGGCCATGGCCGCGTGAGCGCAGTCGCCGACCCGCTCGGGTCCGCCGCCGAAATCCATGGTCGTGCCCAGGGCGTGCGGCGCGTCCTCGACCAGCACCGCCCCCGCCTCGCCGGCCAGCCGCGCCAGCCCGGGCAGGTCGCAGACGTCGCCGCGCAGATGCACCGGCAGCACCGCCTTCACCGGTCCCACGGCCCGCGACAGCGCGTCCGAAAGGGTCTGGGGCGTCATCAGGCCGCTGTTCGGGTCGACATCGGCGAACACCACCTGCGCCCCGACGTAGGCGGCGCAGTTGGCGGTGGCCAGGAAGGTGATCGAAGGAACGATGCAGACATCGCCCGGTCCCACCCCCAGCGCCAGCATGGCCAGATGCAGCGAGGCGGTGCCGTTGGAGCAGGCCACGGCATGGGCGGCGCCGACCTTGCCGGCGAAGGCCGTCTCGAAGGCCTCGACCGTCGGGCCGGTGGTCAGGAAGTCGCCGCGCAGGGCCTGGGCCACCGCCGCGATATCGTCTTCCTCGATGGTCTGGCGACCGTAGGGCAGAAAGGGCTGGGTCATCAGACCCCTTGGGCCTCCAGCATGGCGCGCAGGCCCTCGGGGCTCAGCCAGTCGGTATTGCTGTCGCTAGCGTAGGCGAAGTCCTCGGCCACCGGCCGGGCGCCGTCCTTCTCGCCGAACGCCTCGCGGGCGTATTCGACGAAGGCCGGCTCGATGACGTAGCGGTCGTCCAGCTCGCAGGTCTGGCGGGCGTCGTCGGCCCCGACCATGATCTCATGCAGCTTCTCGCCGGGCCGGATGCCGACGATGTCGATGCCGGCTTCCGGAGCCATGGCCCGGGCCAGGTCGGGCATGGCCATCGAGGGGATCTTGGGCACGAAGATCTCGCCGCCGCGCATGATCTCCAGCGAGGAGAGGACGAACTCCACCCCTTCGTCCAGCGTGATCCAGAAGCGGGTCATCCGGGCGTCGGTGATCGGCAGGCTGGTCGCGCCCTTGGCGATCAGCCGCCGATAGAGCGGCACCACGCTGCCGCGCGAGCCGACCACATTGCCGTAGCGCACCACCGAGAAGCGGCAGCCGAGGTCGCCCGACAGGTTGTTGGCGGCCACGAAGGTCTTGTCCGAGGCCAGCTTGGTGGCGCCATAAAGGTTGACCGGGTTGCAGGCCTTGTCGGTCGACAGCGCCACCACCTGCCGGACCCGGTTGGTCAGGCTGGCCCAGACCACGTTCTCGGCCCCGACGACATTGGTCTGGATGCATTCGGACGGGTTGTACTCGGCCGCCGGCACCTGTTTCAGGGCGGCGGCGTGGATGACCACATCGACGCCGCGCAGGGCCAGGGTCAGGCGCGAGCGGTCGCGCACGTCGCCGAGGAAGAAGCGCAGTTTGGAATAGTCTTCCGGCCCGAACTTCTCGCGCAGGTCCTGCTGCATCTCGCTCTGCTTGAGCTCGTCGCGGCTGTAGACGATCAGCTTGCGCGGCGCGTAGCGGGTCAGCACCGTCTCGATGAACCGCTTGCCGAACGAGCCGGTGCCGCCGGTCACCAGGATCACCTGGCCGTCCAGGTCGAGGGTCTTGGGCGCGAATCGGGTCATTCAAAGCTCCAGATCGGCCCCGAATCTGGGCCGAAGCGCCGAATCTGTCACCTGCGCGTAAATCACGCATAAACCATGCGGGCGTAAGAGCGGGCCATGGACCGCCGCCTCGCCCTCGCCGCCCTCATCGCCCTGGCCCCGACGGCCGCGCTTGCGAGCAGCCCCGAGAAGAAAAAGGGCGGCGGGATCAGCTATATCCAGATCCAGACCCTCACCGCCTCGATCATGCGCCGAAACGGCAGCCGGGGTGTGATGACCATGGAGGTCGGGGTCGACGTCGCCAACGAACAGCTGCGCGACCTGGCCACCGCCTCGACCCCGCGGCTGCGGGCCGCCTACGCCCAGGTGCTGCAGATCTACGCCTCGGGCCTGCCCGCCGCGACGCCGCCGGACGCCGACTTCCTGGCCATGAAGTGCCAACGCGAAACCGACCGCATCCTCGGCAGGCCGGGCGCGAAGCTGCTGGTCGGGACGATTTTGGTCAACTGAGCCCCACGGGGGCGGATCACATCGCCGAAATGCCGCCATCGAGCTTCAGCTCCGCCCCCGTCATGAACCGGCTCTCGTCCGAGGCCAGGTAGAGCACCGCGTCGGCGATGTCCCGGGGCGTGCCGATGCGGCCGAGCGGCACCTGGCGGCCGAGCTTGGCCTCGCCCTCCTCCTTGCCGAACCGTTGGCGGATCGGGTCGAGGATGGGGGTGTCGATGAAGGTCGGGTGGATGGAGTTGGAGCGGACGTCCAGCTTCTGCTTGGCGCAGTAGAGGGCGATGTTCTTGCTGAGCAGCCAGACCGCCGCCTTGGAGGCGTTGTAGGCCGGGCCGTTGTGGTTGGCGATCAGGCCGGCGATCGAGCTGATGTTGATGATCGAGCCCGGCTGATTGTCCTTCAGATATTTGATGGCGTGCTTGGCGCCGAGGAAGACGCTGTCGACATTGACGCTCATGGTCATGCGGAAGTCGTCGAGGGTGCAGTTCTCGATGTCGGCGCCGCGGCTGATGCCGGCGTTGTTGAGCAGCACCGAGAGGCCGCCCAGATCGGCATTGGCCCGGAACAGGGTATCAATCCATTGCTCTTCCTGGGTGACGTCCAGGCGGTAGGCGAAGGCCGTGCCCTTGCCGTAAGCGGCGTTCAACTCGTCGGCGACGCCCTGGGCCCCTTCGAGGTTGAGATCGGCCAGGGCGACCTTCGCCCCCTCCTCGGCCAGCCGGCGGGCGGCTCCGGCCCCGAGGCCCTGGGCGCCGCCGGTGATAAAGGCTTTCTTGCCCGCCACGCGGCCTGAAGTCGAAGCCATGGGTCGTCTCTCCGATTGTTCTTTCAAACAATCGTTAGAGCGAGGCGGCGACCTCGTCCATGAACTTTGCCAGGGTAACGTCCAGGTCCGTCACGCCGTCGGCGTCATGGGTGGCGAGCAGCACCTCGACCCGGTTGTAGACGTTGAACCATTCGGGGTGGTGGTCGAGCTTGTCGGCCAACAGGGCGACCCGGGTCATGAAGCCGAAGGCGGCGTTGAAGTCCTTGAATTTGAAGGCGCGGACGATGGCGTCGCGGTCGCCCTCGGCAGCCTTCCAGTCAGGCAGGGATTTGAGGGCTTCGGCGGCGCCGATCTTCGAGGGGCGGGTCATTGCTGGCCTCCATCCTGCCTGGACAAGCGATAGCGTTGGATCGCGGCCCGTTCGGTGGCGGTGTAGCCGCCGATCCGGATGATCTCGCGGTTATAGCGTTCCGCGTAGTCGCGCGCGCGCATGTTCAGCCGGCTGTGCTCGTCGTCCTGGAGCATATCTCCCGTGCCGGCCAGGAAGCGTGCGCGTTTGCTGTCGATACCCCCGCCCGCGAGGTCCGTGCCCGGGAGGGTGATGGCGATCCCGCCGACGGACAACAGTCGCCAGTCCCCGGCGGCGACCGCCTTCCTGGCGTCGGCTTCGGCGGCGTCGATATCCAAAGCCCGCAACGCGCGAAGCTCGGCGGGAGTGACGATGGGCCGGCGGCACCCACCCGCAAGGCCGATCAGACCCAGGACCAGCAGGGATCGCCGGACACGGTCCACGCCTAGCTCCCGAACGTCAGCCCGGTCGCCGCGGAGAGTTCCGCCAGCGCCTGGGCTTCATTGGAGACCTTGATGGCCTTCATGCCCAGCGTCGCCGCCGGCTTGCAGTTGATGCCGAGGTCGTCGAGGTAGATGCAATCCGAAGGTTCGACGACCAGCAGTTCGCACATCATCTGGTAGATGCGCGGGTCGGGTTTGCGCACGCCCGCCTTGCTGCTCTCGATCACCGCGTCGAACAGCTCCATCACCCCGGCCACCTGGGCGGCCTTGTCGCTGGTCCCGGCCATGCCGGCGCCATGGCCGGTCTGGACGTTGTTGGTGATGCAGCCGACCTTGAAGACCGTCTTGCAGGCCTTCAGCGCCGCCACCATGCCGGGCCGCACGTCGCCCGACAGCAGGGTCAGCACCTCGGCCCCGCGCACCGGATGGCCGAGCGCCGTGGATTCCTCGAGGAACATCGCGTCGAAGCCGGGGGCGTCGATCTCGTTGCGCTCGAACAGGGCCCAGGCGTTGTGGTCGGGGTTGGTCGAGTTGACCGTCCGGAACAGGTTGTGCGGCAGGCCCTTCTGCGCCTCGTAGCGGTTGAACGCCTCGAACGGCGAGGTGGTGATCACCCCGCCGAAGTCCCAGATCACCGCCCGAACCGCTGAGTTGACCGTCATCTTGTCGTCCCGTTGCCTGATGCGGCGAACGCTTAGTCGGCTTTGCGCGCATCGTCTTCACCAAATCTCCTCTTGCAGCGGCGGCGTGAGCCGTCACCCTTGGTGACACATGTTTTTCCCCGCCCCCCTCCGCTTCGCCCTGTTTGCCATCGCCTGCGCGGTTATCGCCTGGCTGTCGCTGAGCCCGACCGAGGCCCTGCCGCAGGGACTGACCTTCTGGGACAAGGCCGAGCACGCCATCGCCTATCTGACCATGACCCTGTTGGGCGCCTGGGCCTTTCCCAGCCGCCTGGGCCGGCTGGCCGTCGGGCTGTTCCTGGCCGGCGTCGGGGTGGAGATTCTGCAGGCGACCATGGGGCTTGGGCGCCAGGGCGACGCCTGGGACGCGGTCGCCAACAGCACCGGCATCGCCGCCGGCCTGGCGCTGGCCCTGGCCTTGCGGCGCCTGCAACGCAGAGGGGTGGGTTAACCCTACCCCTCCCCCGGCGGGTGAATGGGCGGGCCTTCTGCAGAGGTTGAGCGCAGCCTGAGGTCGGATCCATCCGTCTATGCGGGCCTTGTCATGCGTCTTCTGTCCTTCGCCCTTCTGGGAATTTCCGCCCTGGCCCTGTCGGCCTGCGACAGCTTCTCGCCGCGGAGCGGGCCGGAGCCGAAGGCTCAGGCAAGCGCCGACTGTTGCTGCAAGGACCGCTGCCCGACCAAGGCGCCGGCCACGGAAAAGGCCGCCACTGAGGCCGATACCGGGACCACCGTCGAGGTCGCCAGCCGCGAGCAAACCGTCCGCACCGGCGGCCATGTCCGCAAGGCCGTGCACCGTCGCGGCGGCGGATCCAGCGGCTATCGCTACAGCTACCGCTCCGGGACCGAGGGCGTCGGCTATCTCGATGAGGGTCTGGATGGCGCCTATCGCGGCGGCTACCGCCGGGTGGGGACCTCGGTCAGCGTCGAAGCGCGTGAGACCTATGAGGAAAGCCGCCGGTCTTCCGAGAGCGGCTACGCCTATTCCAGCAGCGGCGGGTCCTACGAGGCCTATGGCTATGAAGGCCGCGACGGCTACGGCGGCGGTCATCGCAGGCACGGCCGGCGCGGTGGCTACGCCGGCGTCGATCGCGACGGCTACCTGACCTGGCCCGGCAAGACCGAGGACTAGGGCCTCAGGAAACCCTCGGCGGCGAACACCGCCATGGCCTTGGGGCCCGACAGGTAATCCAACACCGCCCGGCCGGCCGGCGTCGGCTTCGTAAGCGCGGCCGGATAGAGGATGCGCGGATGGGTCGAGGCCGGGAAGGTCCCGACCACCTTCACCCTCGGCTCGGCACGGGCGTCGGTCGCATAGACGATGCCCAGCGGCGTCTCGCCCCGGGCGACATAGGCCAGGGCGGCGCGGACGTTCTCGGCTGGGGCCAGCCGGCCGGCCACGCTGTCCCAGACCCCCAGCCTGGTCAGCGCCGCCTTGCCGTACTTGCCGGCCGGCACGGCGACCGGGTCGGCGATGGCCAGCCGTCCGCCGCCCAGCGCCTGGGCCAGCGGCATGCCGGGCGCGATCTTCAGTGTCACGGTCGAGGTCTTGGGGCCGATCAGCACCAGCCGGTTGGACAGCAGATTGCGCCGCGTCCCCGCCGCGATCAGCCGCCGCTGGGCCAACCAGTCCATCCATTCGATGTCGGCGCTGATGAACAGGTCGGCGGGCGCGCCCTGGGCGATCTGGCGGGCCATGGCCGAGGAGGCGCCGAACGACACCTGCATCGGCCCGCCCGGGCCGCGATAGCCGGCGGCGATCCTGGTCAGCGCCGTCTGCAACGAGGCGGCCGCGAAGATGCGGGTTCCGGGTGGTTGGGCAAAGGTGGGGCCCGCCGCCAGGGCGAGGCCGCCGATCAGGACTGTGCGGCGCGCGATCATGAAGCCGACTCCTGCCAGACGCCCGCCGACCCGGCAACCTTAACTGGCCCGCCGATTGCGGAGGACTCCCCCCAGTGGATCAAACCGGGACAAGGAGAATCCCCATGCGTTCGCCCAACGGACCAATGTTCAAACGCTACGAGATCGTCGCCATCGTCGCCTTTCTCGCCGTCGCCGCCCTGGTGACCGGATTCCGCCTCGTCTACTGACCCGCGCCCAGCCCCTCCCCGGATGGGCATGAAACAACCAGCCCGCCCTGACGTTACCGACCCTTGGGGGATTCGGAGACGTTTGCTTGAGCCAGGACGCCAACAGGCCTGACAAAGGATCGGCCGCGCGCTTTTCGGCGCGCGCCCGCGCCTGGCTGAAGCACGCCTTCGAACCCGAAACGCCTGAGCAGGCCGCCGCTCGCCGCGAACGACACGATCCCAAGGTGGCCCGGCGGGTGGTCATCGGCCTGTCGGCCTTGCTGCTGCTGGTGGTCGGCTTCCTGGTCATCTTCGACTGGAACTGGCTGCGTGGCCCCGTGGGGGCCGTCGCCTCGGCCCAGCTGCGCCGCACGGTGGTGCTGGCCGGCGACCTCGACGTCCATCCCTGGTCACTCAATCCCTCGGCGGAGATCCACGACCTGCGGATCAGCCAGCCGGCCTGGGCCTTCGACGCCGGGGCCAGGCCGGGCGAGCCGATGGCGACGGTCGGCCGGCTGGAGGGCAGCCTGCAGCTGGCCGACCTTTTCAGGGGCGACACGGTGCTCGGCTACGTCCGCGTCCGGCAGGCGAAAATCCACCTGATCCGCGACAGGGACGGACGCGGCAACTGGGAGTTCGGGGCCCGCGACAAGGGCCGCTCGGCCAGGCTGCCGGCCATCCGCCGGCTGCTGATCGACCGCGCCGACCTGCGGCTCGACGACGCCCAGCGCAAGGCGGTGTTCGTCGGCGTGGTCTCGACCGAGGAAAGCACCACCGGCGAGACGGCCGGCCGCTTCCTGCTGAACGGCGACGGGACGCTCAACCGGGCCAAGTTCACCGCCCGGGTCGAGGGTGAGCCCCTGCTCAACATCTCGCCCGACCGGCCCTACCGCTTCAAGGCCAGGGTCCAGGCCGGGGCCACCCGCATCCTTGCCGACGGCCATATCGACCGGCCCTTCGACCTCAACCACTTCGGGGCCCGCTTCCAGCTGTCGGGCGCCGACATGAACGACCTCTATGTGGCGACCGGCGTCGTCCTGCCCAACACCCCGCCCTACCGGGTCAGCGCCGGCCTGGTGCGCGACGGCGGCCGCTGGCACCTGAACAAGGCGCGCGGCGTCATCGGCGAGAGCGACATCGCCGGCCAGCTGACCGTGGATACGAGCGGCGACAAGCCGATGCTGACCGCCAACCTGCGCTCGCGGCGGGTCGACTTCGACGACCTGGGCGCCTTCTTCGGCATGCGCACCCGGCAGGTCGGCGGCGAGAGCAAGTCGACCCCAACCACCGGCGGCCGACTGCTGCCCGACTCTACCCTGCAGGTCGACCGCATCCGGGCGATGAACGCCGACGTCACCTATCGCGCCGAGACCATCAATGCGCCGGGCCTGCCGCTACGCCGGCTGTCGCTGGATCTGACGCTCAACGACGGGGTGCTGAAGATGAACCCCATCGCCTTCAGCCTCGACCGCGGCGACATAAAGGGCATGGTGGTGCTGAACGCCAGCGGCGCCGTGCCGCGAACCGACGTCGACCTTAGGATGACGGGCGCCCGCATCGAGGACTGGGTCTCGCAAAAGGTGCAGGGGATGCCGGTCATCGAGGGGGCGCTGGCGGCGCGGCTCAAACTCAGCGGGACCGGCAATTCGGTGCACCGGGCGGCCTCCAACGCCAACGGCAGCTTCACCCTGGTCGCCCCGCGCGGCGAGATGCGCCAGGCCTTCGCCGAACTCTTGGGCGTCAACGCCAGCAAGGGGTTGATCATGCTGCTGTCGGAGGACCCGAAGACGACGCCGCTGCGCTGCGCCGTCGCCGACTTCCAGGTCCGCAACGGCGTCGCCCATTCCAACCGCATCCTGGCCGACACCGGCGTGGTGCTGGTCGAGGGCAGCGGCTCGATCAACCTCGAGACCGAGCGGATGAACCTGCGCTTCGAGGGCGATTCCAAGAAGCCGCGCCTGCTGCGCCTGTTCCTGCCGATCACCGTCAGCGGCCCGATCACCAAGCCCGGCGTCGGCGTCGAGGCCGGGCCCGCCGTGGCGCAAGGCGGCCTCGCCCTGGCGGTTGGGGCGCTGCTGTCGCCCCTGGCCGCCATCCTGCCCTTCGTCGATCCGGGCCTGGCCAACGACGTCAACTGCGGGGCCCTGGTCCGCGAGGGCCGCAAGCGCGGCGCCCCCGCCAGCCTCGACACCGCCCCCCTCACCGAGAGCCAGCTCGAAGGCGCCCGGAAGGAGGAGAAGGACCGCCAGAAGGCGATTCGCGACGCGCGCCGTGATCGCGAGAAGGCGGCCCGCGAGGAACGCCAGGACCGGGATCGCGGTCGGAAGAGGGAGTAGCTCCCAAAGTCCGATCACCCCGACGAAAGTCGGGGCCCAGTGGGCAGGCGGTCTGGGGTTCTGCTCTGATCGGAGCGGACCCGGACCCGTCGCGGCCGCTGGATCCCGACTTTCGTCGGGAAGGTCGGAAAGTGGTGCATTTCTCAATTCCGGCCCCATCTGCTATGATCTCGCTTCAACCTCAAAGCATCGCACGTGACCACGACCCTCGACCTTTCCCGGGCCGCCAAGCCTGTTTCAATCGTCAACCTGTCCGGTCTGACCCGTGACGGCCTGCGCCAGGCGCTGATCGACGGCGGCGCTGTGCCGGCCGACAAGGCGCGGATGCGGGCCAGCCAGATCTGGCGCTGGATGCACCAGGCCGGGGTCACAGACTTCGCCGACATGACCGATGTCGCCAAGGACACCCGGGCGAAACTGGCCGAGACCTTCACCATCGCCCGGCCGGAAATCGTCGAGCGGCAGGTATCGAAGGACGGCACCCGCAAGTGGCTGATCCGCACCGCGCCGGGCATCGAGATCGAGACCGTCTACATCCCCGACGTCGGCCGTTCCGGGGCCCTCTGCGTCTCCAGCCAGGTCGGCTGCACGCTCAATTGCACCTTCTGCCACACCGGCACCCAGGCCCTGGTCCGCAACCTGACGGCGGCCGAGATCGTCGCCCAGGTGCAGGTGGCCAAGGACGACCTGGCCGAATGGCCGTCCGACAAGGAAGACCGGCTGCTCAGCAACATCGTCTTCATGGGCATGGGCGAGCCGCTCTATAACCTCGACGCCGTCACCGACGCCCTGGACATCCTCAGCGACAACGAGGGCATCAGCATCAGCCGCCGGCGGATCACCGTCTCCACCTCGGGCGTCGTGCCGCAGCTGCAGACGCTCGGCGAGCGGACCCAGGCCATGCTGGCCATCAGCCTGCACGCCACCAACGACGAACTGCGCAACGAGCTGGTGCCGCTCAACAAGAAGTACCCGATCGCCGAGCTGATGGCCGGCATCCGCGCCTATCCGGGGCTGTCCAACGCCCGGCGGGTGACGTTCGAGTACGTCATGCTGAAGGGTGTCAACGACAGCCCGGCCGAGGCCCGCGCCCTGGTCGCCCTGCTCAAGGGCATCCCGGCCAAGGTCAACCTGATCCCCTTCAATCCCTGGCCCGGCAGCCCCTATGAATGCTCCAGCTGGCCGGTGATCGAGACCTTCGCGGCCATCCTCAACAAGGCCGGCTACGCCTCCCCGATCCGCACCCCGCGCGGCCGCGACATCCTCGCCGCCTGCGGCCAGCTGAAGAGCGAGAGCGAGAAGGTCCGGGCCTCGGCCCGCCGCAAGGCCGCTCCGGACGCGGAAGCGGCGGCGTAGGGCCGCACGCCCAGCCGGCGAAGTGCTTGTCACACCCGGCCGTTCCCGTGCTAACCATCGGCGCCCGTTCTTTCGAGATCCGTGATGCCGCCTGAACTGCAGTCCCCGGAAATCGCCGCCTTCGCCAACGGCTTCCCGCTGGCGCTGGGCCAGGCCGGCGTCACCCTGGTCATGCTGATCCTCGGCGCCACCCTCTACGCCCTGCTGACCCCGCACAAAGAGATCACCCTGATCCGCGAGGGCAACTCGGCCGCCGCCCTGTCCTTCGCCGGCGTGCTGGTCGCCCTGACCATCCCGCTGTGCACGGCCCTGTCGACCTCCGCCTCCCTGCTGGAGATCGGCCTCTGGGGCGTGGCGGTGACCTTCGTCCAGCTGCTGGTCTTCCGGCTGACCGACATGGTGCTGCACGGGCTGCCGCAGCGCATCCAGGAGGGCGAGATCTCCGCCGCCCTGCTGCTGGTCGGGGCCAAGATCGCCACCGCCCTGATCCTCTCGGCCGCGATCACCGCCTGACCTGATGAATTTTCCGCGGCTCCCGGACTGGTCGATCTACGGCGCCGTGGTCCTGGCCCTGGTGATCGCCTCCGTGGGCCGTCGCGAGAAGGCCGACGCCCCCGCCCCGCCGCCGCCGGTGCCCGGCGAGGAAGGCTTGCCGCTCGGCCCCGCCTCGCCCTTCGACCCGGCCGTCGTCGTCGAGATGCAGGACAAGCCCCAGCCGAGCAGCGGCACCGCCTTCTCGATCGCCGACCGCGGCGTCTGGATCACCGCCCGCCACGTGGTCGAGGGCTGCCAGCAGGTCGCCATCGTCGTCGCCGAGGGCCGCGGCGTCGCCACCCGGGTCAGCGTCGACACACAGGGCGACGCCGCCGTGCTGATCAGCGACGGCGGCTCGCCGGCCATGCCGGTCATTCCGCAGGCCGACGCCCAGAAGCTCAGGCGCGGCGACCGCGCCTTCCATCCCGGCTTCCCGCAGGGCCAGGCCGGGGAGGTCACCTCCCGGCTGCTGGGCCGCGAGAACCTGGTGGTGCGCGGCCGGGGGGCCCGCACCGAGGGGGTGCTTGTCTGGGCCGAGGTCGGCCGCACCAACACCCTGAAAGGGCCGCTGTCGGGCCTGTCGGGGGCGCCGGCGCTGGACGCCGCCGGCCGGGTGATCGGCGTCACCGTCGCCGAGGCCCCGCGCCGGGGCCGCATCTACACCACCACGCCGGAAACCCTGCTGAGCGCCATGAACGCCGCCGGCCAGCCGGCCAGCCACTTCGCCACCGGCGAGCCGGTCAACACCGAGAACTACGGCCGCGTCGCCGACGCCCTGCGGCGGGACCTGCGGGTGGCGCAGGTGGTCTGCCTGGCCTGAGCGAAGCGATTATAGCACGGACGGTCCGTGATGTCGGCTATATTATTACGAAGTTTCAATGACTTAATGACCACCCGATAGGGCCGGATCGACCTGTCCGGAGCGTCAAACCCACCCCTCGGAACCCGCCGGGGGTCCACCGCCGAACCACCCCGCCGGCCGGCGAGAGGGGACACATTGAATGACCGGGGAATGGCCGGGCGCCGCTGGAGCGAGCCTTGGCCCCGGCGCTGACGGCAATTCAAGGCGTCCCGGCTTCCTTCAGATGAATAAGTCTAGACATATTGCCGGCGGCTAAGCCGGCGCCTCGTCCGCTGCCGTTTCCGGCTTGGGCTGGCGCGCCGCGACGTAGAAGACCAGCATCATGCCGGCGAAGCCGACGATGGTCGTGTAGACGTAGAACACCAGATAGCCGACGCCGAGGGCGGCGGGCGTGACCTGGCTCTTCTCCAGGGCCGCCGCATAGCTTTCCGGCGGCAGGCCGCTCATCAGCCCGCGCAGGCCGGCGAACACGCCGCCGCCTTCGGCCGCCTTGGCCGACTCCTCGACGATACGGCCCGACTGGGTGGCCAGGAGTTTGCCGATCAGGGCGTAGAGGGAGCTGAACAGGGCGTACTGGGTGGCGGTGAAGCCGATGCTGGTCAGGCTGGACATGTAGGCGATCAGCGCCGTGCCGGCGAAGCCGCCGCCGATGTTGTCGGCCGCGATGGCGAACATGAAGGCGTAGACGCTGTGGCCTTCCATCGCCAGCCAGGCGAAGGCCAGGTTGCTGAGCGAACCCAGGAAGGCGCCGATGATCAGGGTGCGCATGAGGCCAAGCTTGAGCACCGACCAGCCGCCCAGCGAGACGCCGATGATCGACATCACCGCCCCGAACACCTTCCGCACCTCGGCGATCTCCGGCTTGGTGAAACCGAGGTCGAGGTAGAAGGCGCCGTTGATGTTGATGACGAAGTCACTGACCCGGTAGAGGCAGATCAGGGCCAGGATGAAGAGGGCAAGACCCTTGTAGCGGTCGATGAAGTCGATAACCGGCTGGAACAGGGCGGTGAACAGATACCGTCCTGGCCGGGTCGGCAGGTTGAAGAGCGGCAACGCAGCCAGGATGATGAGTCCGAAGCCGCCGATCACGCCCCCAAGTTGCCAGAGCGCCTTCCAGTCGCCTTTGAAGGCCGCGACGATCCAGGCCCCGCCCGCCTCTTCGCCGCCCATCATCACCGCCGGCAGGCTGGCGTCGCCGGTCAGGCCGACGCCCAGGAACAGGGCGCCTCCGAAAAGCAGGGCGAGACGCACGGCGTATTCGACGACCTCAACGGCCGGACGGGCCGGGATGTCTCCGGTGTCGATCGCTCGGACGGCGTGGACCTTCTCACGTGGCGCGGCAAACACCGCAAGGACGCCGACGGCCATCAGGGCGGCCATCACGGCATAGGAGATGTGCCAGTCGAAGACCTCGGCCAGGATCAGCGGCACGGTGCCGGCGATGACCATCGAGACTCGGTAGCCCCACTGGTAGGCGGCGGCCATGGCCCCCTGTTTCTCGGTCTCGACGGCCTCGATCCGCCAGGCGTCGATGACGATGTCCTGGTTGGCCACGAAGAAGCCGACCAGCACCGCGAAGGCGGCCAGGGCGACCAGGTTCTGGGCCGGGCTGAGGCCTGAAATCAGCCACAGGCCGAGGATGATCACCGCCTGCGAAACCAGCATCCAAGACCGACGGTGACCCAGCCACTTGGTCAGGAAGGGCACGGCCGTGCGGTCGATGATCGGGGCCCAGAGGAACTTCAGGGCGCTGAACAGCGTGGCCAGGGTGAAGAAGCCGATGACCTTGAGGCTGATCCCCTCGTCACGCAGCCAGACCGACAGGGTGTCGAAGATCAGCAGGCCGGGCAGGCCGGCGGAGAAGCCAAGGAAAAACATCACCGTGACGCTGCGGATGTCGCGCACCCCGCCGTCCTGGTCGAAGGCCGGCGCGCCGTATTTGTTGGCGCCGGCCACGCCGGAGGAAACGCCCAGGTCCCAGATCAGCCAAGCCCAGCCGATCACCGGCACGAGGACGGCCAGCAGCCACCAGCCGCTGCGGCCCCGATCGTGACAACGTTTCAGCCCGATGGCGACCAGCGGCCAGATCAGGCCGACGGCGATGATCCAGGGCATGGCTTCGAGAATCGCCGAACCCGGCGGGCGCGGCGGCGGCGGGAGGGTGGGATCGACCGGCGACTTGAGGTTCACCATCGACCAGAACAGGCCGAACACCGCCGCCGAGGCGATCATCACCAGCCAGAACTGCAGCCGGCCGGCCCGTCCGGCGAAGCCGAACAGCAGGTCCTTGGCGCTCTGGCCCTTCGGCGCTTCGGTCGTCTCGGCGGTGCTGGCCATCGGCTCCCCTCCCTAAGGGCCGGGAGCCGGCGCCCCCGTCTAGCCGGCCAACTTGGCCTGAGCCGTCGGCGGCGTCCAGCGGGCCCAGCGGGCCAGGGCGGTGCGCAGGGCGTCGGCGGTCAGCGGCTTGACCAGGAAATCGTCCATGCCGGCCGCCAGGCAGGCGCGGCGATCGTCCTCGAAGGCGTCGGCGGTGAGGGCGACGATGGGGGTCGAGACGCCTCTGGCCCGCAGGGCGCGAGCCGCGTCGATCCCCGACAGGCCGGGCATGCGCACGTCCATCAGGATCAGGTCGTAGCGGCCCGCCTCCATGGCCGCCAGAGTCTCCTCGCCGCTGGCGGCGCGGTCGACCACGGCGCCCTCGCGCTCCAGGAGGGTGCGGGCCAGGAAGGCGTTGATCGGGTTGTCCTCGGCCAGCAGCACCCGGGCCCCCGGGGCGGCGGCGGGCGCGATGCGTTCGTCCTCGCTGCTGGCGGCCTCGATCGGCGGAACCTCGCCCTGCGCGGCCAGCACCCGGGCGGCGAGGGAGGCCCGGCGCAGGGGCTTGATCAGATAGCCGGCGAAACCGGCGGCGCGGCAGGGCTCGATGCGGTCGCGCTCGTCAGGGCGCAGCAATACGATGGCCTCGTGGCCGGCCGGGGGTTTCAGGCCCCGGCGGCCCTTGAGCAGGCCGTGGTCGATCAGCAGCACGGCCCCGGCCGGCGCCTTGGACACCGCCCCGGCGACGCCCGCCGCCGTGATGGCCGCGCCGCCGCAGGCCTCGATCTGCCGCGCCGCCGCGGCCCGCACAGCCGGGTTGGGGCTGGCGACGACGACGGTGCGGCCGGCCAGGCTGGTGTCCGGAACCTGTTCGCCGACGGCTTCAAAGTCGGCGCTGAACCAGAAGCGGGCGCCGCCGCCGGGCGCATCCTCGACGCCGACATAGGCGCAGTGGGCCTCGGCCAGCAGCTGGACGATGGCCAGGCCCAGGCCGGCCCCGCCGAGCGCCGAGCCGCCGTGGCTGGGGTCGGCGTGGGTGAAGGGCTCGAAAATCCGGCCCTTGGCGGCGTCGGGCACGCCGGGGCCATTGTCGGTGACGGTGAAGCGGATGCGGCCGGGCCCTTCCGGCTCGGCGGCGATCAGCACCCCGCCCTTGTCGGTAAACTTCACGGCGTTGCCGGCGAAGTTGAGCAATACCTGGCGCAGGCGGCCCTCGTCGCCCATCACCGTTCCCAGCCCCGGGGCGGCGGCCCAGGCCACCTCGATGCCCTTCTCATGGGCGCGCGGGCTCATCAGCTCGGCGACCTGGCGCAGCAGGCTCTCGACCTCCATGGGCGCGGGGTGCAGCTCCAGCTTGCCGGCCCCGAGGCGCGCCAGATCGAGCACATCGTTGATCAGCCCCAGCAGGTGATCGCCGCTCTCCTTGAGCGCCTTCACATAGTCGCGCTGCTCCGGCGACAGGTCGGTGCCGTCCAGCAGCCGGGCCATGCCCAGCACCCCGTTCAGGGGCGTGCGGAACTCGTGGCTCAGGGTGGCCAGCTGCTGGGGGGTGATGGCGTCTGTCGTCATGGGCCGCGACCTTAAGAGGGGCGGCTTAACGGTCCGTTGGCTGCGCGGCGTCCTGACGCAGAGCGGCCTGGCGCACGGCGGCCGGCGCATGCAGGCCCTGGACCGGCGCGCCCAGCAGGGCGGCGCGCTGGTCGCCGGCCTCGCGCATGAAGGGCTGGGGCCGGGCGAAATAGGCGCGGGGCGACATGCCCAGGTAGTAGTGGAACTCGCGGATGAAATGCGACTGGTCGACATAGTGGGCGTCGATCAGCCCGCTCCAGCCGCCGGACGGGGTGTCGCGCATGGCCGCCAGGGTGCGCAGGAACCGCTGGCGGCGCAGCAGCCGCTTGGGGCTGAGGCCCAGGTAGCGCAGGCAGGACCGCTCGAGCTGGCGCGGCGACAGACCGACCTCCGCCGCCCAGGCCTCGACCGAACGCGGCTGGGAGGAGACCAGCACCGCCTGGGCCCGGGCGACGATCGGCGAGGCGGCCGGCCGGGCGGCGATCAGCGCCGACAGCTGGGCATCGAGGATCTCCACCGCCCCGCCGTCCGACCCCGCCTGGCGCAGGGCCGGCAGCAGGGCGGCGGCGGCCGGGCCGAAGGCGTCGGACAGGGGCCGCAACCGATCGGCGAAGCCGGCGGCGGCCTGGCCCGTCAGCCGTTCCCAGCCCTCCGGCAGGATGCCGAAACCAACGAGGACGCCCGGTGATCCCCACGCCACCACGCCGCGCTCCAGCACGCCGCTGATCGCCGCCTCCGGCAGGTGCTCTTCGGACCGTTCCGGGAAACGCACCCGCCAGTCGCCCGACAGCACCAGCCGGACATTGGCCCATTCGGGATGGATGATGTCCTCGACGCCCTCCGGGGCCTGGATGCGCAGGACATAGTAGGCGGAGACCGCCTCCCGCAGCACCGGCGCGGGGAGATAGAAGCGGACGCTGGCCGCCGACATGGCGCCTCCCAACTCGGTCTCAGCCGATCGGCTGCGGCAGGATGTCGCGATCCTACAATTACCGCGCGAATGGCGCCCCTAAAAAACGGTGGTCGTTCATTGGAGAAACGCGCGTCATGAAAACCGTCCTGATCACCACCGCCGGGCTGCTGGTCCTGGTGGGCGGAGCCGCCGAAGCCGCCCCTCGGGGCTATCTGGGCGGGGCCTACGGCGGCGCGAATGTCGAGGCGCCGGGCGTCGGCGAGGTCGACGCCGAGTTCTGGAACCTGCAAGGCCATCTGGCCCTGCCGCTTGGTTCGGCGGCGTCCGGTGAGTTCACCGTCGAAGCCAGCCAGTTCGAGGGCGACGACGCGGTCTGGTCGCCGACCGCCCGGCTGCTGTTCGACGTCGGCGGCTCCAAGCTGGGAGCCTTCGTCGGGGCGACGACGGGCGAGACTTTCGATCTCACCGGCGGCGGCGTCGAGGGACGATTCAGCCTGGCCGAGAACTGGCGCCTGGACGGCGCGGCCGGCTACGCCTCGGGCGATGCCGAGGGCTGGGGCGCGCGCGGTGAGCTGCGCTTCTTCGCCGGCGACAACAGCCGGCTGGACGCCTTCGCCGCCTTGAGCACCTTCGACACCGACCTTGGCGACTTCGAGGGCTGGAGCCTGGGCCTCGGCGGCGAGCACCAGTTCGGCAGCGCGCCGATTTCACTGTTCGCCCGCTTCGAGCACAGCGAGGCGGAGGACCTCGACCTCACCGCCGACACCTTCCGCATCGGCCTGCGCTGGAACTTCGGCGGCGGCACCCTGCGCGACCGCTACCTGGAGGGCCAGTCAGCGCCGGCGTTCACCGACCTGTTCGGCGGCGACCTGCTGCGCGCCGCTGGCAGCATCGAGGTCGAGGAGGACGATGGCGGCGGCGGCGGCTGTGGCGACGATTCCGTCGGCCCCTGCGGCAACGACCTGCTGGAGCCCTGATCAGGGAGGCGAGGCATCCTGGCGGACGGCGGCGATGCTGCCCGCCAGGGTGGCCCGGCCCTCGGCCGCCTCGCTGAAGTCGAAGGTGAAGCCGGTCGAGAGGATGAAGAAGCGGGTCGGACTCTCGGCATGGAGCTCGACCCGGTCCGGCCCGAACGGCCCGCCCTGGACGAACAGCCGGCCGTCCTCGGCGATCACCGCGAAGGCCGGGGCGCCGTCGGCCAGCCAGGTCCCGGCGTAGGCGGCCAGGACGGCGGGGGCGACGGCGACGGTGTCGCGGATGGTCTGGGTAAAGCCAGGCCAGCCGTATTCGCGGGCCACGGCCATGACGATCTCCAGGAAGAAGCCCGACTGGCTGGCGCCGTTGGTCATCACCGCCAGGCCCTGGCGGCGGCCAGGGATGAAGATCAGCCAGGCCTGGTAGCCGGGGTTGGTCCCCACATGGCTGAAGCTGACCTCGCCGGGGATCGCGGTCAGGTCGACGCCGAGGCCCCAGTCGCCCGACTGGCGGGTGAGCATCTGGCCGGCCAAGGCCTGGCCCATCAGGCGGTCGGCCCCGTCGGCTTCGGCATTGAGGGCGATGGCCATGCGGGCCAGGTCGGCGGGCGTCGACCACAGGCCGGCGGGGGCCAGCTCGGGGAACACCATGGCTCCGCCGGGCAGCGGCCGGCCGTCGGCGGCGTGGCCGCGGGCGACGTTGTCCCACAGGGCCGCCGGCAAGGGCTGGTCTATGCGGCTGCGGGTCATGGCCGCTGGGGTCAGGACGGTGCGTTGCAGGGTGGCGGCGAAGGGTTCGCCCGTGACCTCGGCCGCCAGCTGCTGCAGGACCATGTAGCCGCCGCCGGAATAGCGCCAGGCCGCGCCCGGAACGGTGTCGACGGTCACCGGCGGATTGTTGGCCGGTACGGCCCCGGCCAGGATCTGGACCGGGGTCGGCAGCGGCTCGCCGGGCCCGTAGCCGGCGAACCCGTGCACCGTCACCCCGGCGCTGTGGCTGAGCAGGCGGCGGACGGTGACCTTCTCCCTGGCGGTGAAGGGGGTGTCCGGCAGGCGCCAGCCGCTCAGGCGCGTCGCGACGTCGGCGTCGAGGTCGAGGCGGCCTTCGCGGACCAGCCGCAGCAGGGCGATCGCCGTGGCAAGCTTGCTGACCGAACTGGCCTGGAACAGGGTGTCGGCATCGACCTTGCGGCTCGAGCCGGCCTCCAGCACCCCGTGCTGGCGGGTCCACAGCACCCGCTCGTCGTCGAAGAAGGCCAGGCTGACGCCCGGCACGCGATAGTGGGCCATGCGCTCGGCGAGGCTGCGCGGCGGCTCCGGGGCGTTGCGCAGGACGATGCGGGGAACCAGCCGGCGCTCGATGCGGGCGACGGGGTCGTCGGACGCCTGGGCCACAGAAGTCGGGGCTGCGCCGGCGAAGGGCAGGAGGCCGGCGGCGAGGACGGAGCGGCGGGGGATCATGTGGGGCATGTTAGGACGGGTTTGCCTGGATCGAACAGGGCTCTGCTCCCTCCCCTGGAGACAGGGCAATCGCATATCGGACAGGCGGCCAAGACTGGGTCCGCTGCCGTGAGAGGTTCCTTCTCCCCTTGTGGGAGAAGGTGGCCCGAAGGGCCGGATGAGGGGTCGATAGGTCTTTCAGCTGCGCAGAGGCGG